>CAYZJK010000018.1:0-18704 GCA_964479125.1 uncultured Candidatus Saccharibacteria bacterium | reverse complement strand
AGGAAGATGATCTTGAAGATGGCGCTCAGAACGGCTTTAAGGGCCGAGTTGGTATTTATGAGGTTCTAGGTATGACTGAAAACATCCAGCACTTAATTAGTGCTAATGCGACCAGTGCTGAAATCCAGGAGCAGGCTATCTCTGAAGGCATGCTAACCATGCAACTTGACGGCTTAATCAAGGCGCTTCGTGGTCATACCACCACAGAAGAAGTTCTAAGGGCAACTAAGGAGTAAACCATGCCTCGCTATACCTATACAGCTATATCTGCGCGCACAAAATCTGACAAAGTAATCAAAGGTGAAATGGAAGGTCGTAACCGTGATGACGTTATCCGGTCGTTAACCAAACAAGATCTTTCACCAATCTCGATTCAGGAAGCTTCTGAATCTAAATCAATGTTCGGATTGGCTTTCAAGCATTCCAAGGTTAAGTCTGATGAAATCGTAATCTTCACTCGTCAGCTAAGTGCCATGATTAGTGCCGGCGTTCCTTTAACTAGAGCTCTATCGTCTCTTAGTGATGGGTCAAAAAACCCAGCTTTTAAGGCTATCCTCAATACTTGTATGGAGCACGTACAGGGTGGTGCAACCTTTAGCGCCGCTCTAGCTAAGTTCCCCGAAGTCTTTAACGACGTCTACGTTAACATGGTACGAGCTGGAGAGGCGGCTGGTATCCTTGATGAGATCCTTAACCGTCTAGCTGAACAGCAAGAACGAAGCTCAACTGTACGTAAAAAGGTGAAGGGTGCTATGACGTATCCAATGGTACTACTTGGCATTACCGTCATCGCCTTCTTTGGTCTGATGCTTTTCGTGATTCCTTCAATTGGTAACACCATTAAAGATCTTGGTGGACCAGACGCTGAACTACCAATGCTAACTCAAGTAATGTTGGCTATCTCTAGCTTCATTATAGATTTTTGGTATATCGTTCTGCCGCTAGCAGTGGCAGCCATCTACTTCACCATCCAGTACCTACGTACACCTGGCGGTAAGCGAAACTTCCATAAATTCGTACTTAAAGTACCAGCTGTTGGTGGCATTATCCGTAAGGTTGTTGTAGCTCGTTTCGCTCGAACCTATTCAGCACTAATTGGCGCTGGTGTATCTGTAGTTGAAGCACTAGAAGTTACTGGGCGAGCAATGGGTAACATTATCTATGAAGAGGAGTTTAATCTAGCAATTGAGCGCGTTAAGAATGGTGAGCAACTGTCAGACATTATCGGCTCCAATGAAGACCTTTTTCCTACAATCCTGCCTCAGATGTTAGCTGTTGGTGAAGAAACCGGTCAAACTGATCAGGTATTAGTAAAAATTGCCGACTTCTATGAAGAGGAAGTAAACGTTTCAATCGACAGCATGAGTTCAATCCTGGAACCAGTTATGATCGTTCTGCTAGGTTCGATGGTCGGTCTGGTTGCAGTAAGTGTTATGGGTCCAATTGCTGGTCTTTCACAAAATATCCAATAAATAGACATAAGCACTTCTTTACTGTAATATAGAGGTACACATTAGGGCATCATGGCGAATTTATTTTACAAAGACTCACCACTACTAGGGTTTGAGATTAACAATACTGACATGAAAATCATGTCTATTGACCCTGTTCGTTGGAAAGTCTTAGGCTACGGATCCATTGATATGGAGCCGAAGAAGCTTAAGACTTCGCTTGAGAATAATGATGAATACCTCGGCATAATGGCTAAAAAGATGATGGAAAACCACATCGTTGGTGAACTACCTAGTAAATATGTTGTCCTAGGGCTTCCTACATCTCGTACCTACTCTCGCACTTTCTCGATCCCACGCAGCGAGCAGAATAAAATTAAAGATGCGGTTGAATTAGAGGTAGCTCAGTACATTCCAGTACCCTTTGAACTACTCTATGTAGACTACGAAGTAATTGCTAAGACTAAAAAAGAAATCACTATCGTAGTTACTGCCGTACCTAAGATAGCGATCGATAACTCAATCAGTGCCCTCGAAGCAGCTGGCTTGACAGTTGTAGCGGTAGAGCCAGGTATAAATGCCGTCGCTCGACTAATTAAGATAGCTGAAAGTGGTGACCTACCAACTCTTATTATTGATATCAACCCATCTAACACTGACATCGCCGTATTAGACCAGGTGATCAGGATTACTGGTGGTACACCGGTTGGTGGTAGTACCTTTACTCTAGATATCGCCAAGAGGCTATCTATCCCACTTGAGAATGCTCACCAACTTAAGGTCTTAAACGGACTAAACCCTGGTCCAAGACAGCAGAAAATTAAATCTGCCATTGAGCCAAGTCTCCAGCGCATCAAGACTGAAATTCACAGAGTACTTCGCTACTACACAGAGCGAATGGATAACGACCAGAAAATTGAACAGGTACTAATTGTTGGTGGCGGTAGTAACGTGCCAGGAATTGGTGAATACTTTACCAATGAACTATTGATGCCGGTACGTGTTGCTAGCCCATGGCAAAAACTAGACTTTGGCTCACTAAAGCCCCCTACTAAGCAATTTAGACCACGCTACCTAACCGTGGCTGGACTAGGCAGCCTTGTTAACGAAGAGATTTGGAAATAACATGATTAACTTAATCCCACCAGAGAAAAGAAGAGAACTGCGCGCTATGCGACACAACAGCATTCTTGTGCGTTATGCTCTTATTTCTATTGTTTTCTTTGCTGTGACTATCTTCATCCACTTCGGTACTTACCTACTTCTACGACAAGCTGAAGTCACCAATACCGCGCAGTCTGAAAGTCATCTTAAAAAAGCCGTTGAATATGAGGGCGTTTATCGAGAAGCTCAGGAATACACACAGAACCTAGCAGCAGCTAAGGCGCTATTTGAAAGCAGCGTGCCATATCCGGAAGCTCTATCTAACCTAGCTAAGACGCTTCCATCTGGCGTTATTATTGATACTGTCAACCTTGAGGCGGGCATTATTGATCAACCGGGCACATTAACTGCTCATGCCGTTTCATATGAAGCAGCAGTCGCCCTCAAGGATGCCTTTGCTAATTCAACAATCGCCAAAGATGTTAGCATCTCTAACGTTACTAACACTTCTATCAGCACCACTGAATCCAACAGTGATAGCGCTAGCACCTCAAGCGGTGAAGGTAGTGCACCTAACAACTACCCAATCCAGGTAACTCTTAACATTACCTTTACTCGTGAACTACTCTATCCACCCAATGGAGCACCTGAAACAAATGAAGCAGTTGAAGGCCCTGACCCAGCTCAAGCTGGCCCAATCGAACGACCAGTACGAAATAGCCCTTCAACAGAAGAAGCCGTTGAAGCCGATGGCACTGGCGACAGCGCAGCGCCTAATGGCCCACAGAGAGGTAATGGATAATGAAAGATAAAAACTTAAAAGCTACTACCTTTAGACTAATACTAATCTCTATCCTAACCGTAACGATCTTAGCTTCGATTGCAGCCACTTACTTTGGCCAGTCCTTCTTAAGAGCTAACTCTGAGAGTGTTATTCAGGCAGTCTCCACTGAGTTCTCATCTAAGAACCGACTAGAGCAGCTACAAAAGGCTGAAGAAGAACTAAAGAAGCACAGCGAGAGCATTGTAAAGTCTAAGCAGATCGCTTCAAGTGGCGAAGGCTTTGCCTATCAGCAACAACTTATTGATGATATTAACCGATATGCAGCTAGGGCCGGCATTACAGTAACTGGCTATAGCTTCTCTGAAGGTGGCGCAGCGGCGCAGACTACAGCTACCCCAGCCGCACCAGCAGCACCTGGAGCCGGAGCTGGTGGTCCAGCAGGCATGTCTAAGGTATCTGTAAGCGTATCTTTCGTATCGCCAATCGACTACAACACATTGATGCGATTCCTAACTATTCTTGAAACTAGCCTTCCTAAGATTAACGCTCAGAGTATCCAGATTAATCGTTCTGAATCCAACCCAAATGAAGTTAATATGTCTTCACTTAACCTGGAGGTATACATAAAACAATGACAAAACCAATGAGCCCAGCTGAATCATTCTTCATGCGCTACAACATCGTAATCATTACGGTTGTAGCCGCGCTTGGACTAGCCGCAATTATCTTTATTAGCTATCAGTCTTACCTAAACGCCACTACTGTCGATGAAACTATCACTGACGCATCGGTACCGACCACTTTTGATAAAGAAACAGCCGATCGACTAATGACATTAGAACCTAGCACTAACATACCAGAGCCAGTTCTACCTGAAGGCCGCATCAACCCTTTTGTTGAGTAGCTAGGGTAAAAGGCGTATACTATTAGCATATGCTTATACGAGGCTCCGACTTACTACAGACGCCAGTTATGAGTCTCCAAACCGGGACTGAATTAGCTACGACCAAAAGCTTCGTTATCGATCCAGCCGACTTAGGTATCCTTGCCTTCGAACTAGAAGGAGACCAACTAACCGATGATCCAACCCTGCTAAGAATCCAAGATATCAGGGAGCTTAGCTCAATTGGGTTTATCGTAGACTCTAGTGATGAGTTTATTAGCAAGGGCTTTGTTATTAAGATTAATGAAATCTACAATCTTCAGTTCTCACCTTACGGCATGAAGGTAATTGACACTAACAATAAAACTGTTGGTCGTGTTACTGATATAGTCATCGACTCTAATACATTTCTAGTTGAGCAGCTAGCTATCAAGCGACCCCTACTTCAAAGAATCAACACGACTGAAATACTGATCGGTCGCCAGCAGATCGCCGCCATCAACAACGATAACATCGTTGTCAAAGCTCCGACCATTAAAAGTGGTCAATCAAACTTAGCTAACTCTGCTAAGATTTTCACAAATCCGTTCAGAGAAACTAAATCACCTAAGCCGGTTACTTCATCAAAAGAAGTTAGTTAATAAATCTTTGATTAATAGAGATCATCACCAAACTCTTGGTCACTACTAAGAGCTTTTTTAATATCATCATAAGAGAATCCCTGCCTGGCTAGATAGCCAATTAGCTTCTCTTCAGTCTTATAAGAATTTCTCTTCTTATTGATAACCTTTTGAATTTCACTTTCATCACTACGGTCTGATTCATCAATAACCGCATCGACTATCTCTCGGTCAATTCCTTTTTGGACCAGCTCAGCCTTAAGTCGCCTCAAGCTAACACCCTTTCGCCGCATTCTATTTTCCACCCAAAACCGAGCAAAAGACTCATTGTTTACATAGCCTTTTTCAATAATCGCACGAGCAACTTCATCTACGACTTGCTTAGGAATACCTTTGACTACATAAGTTTGACCATCCTTGCGCTTACTAGTGCGGTCTAGGGTCTTTTTATATAGATACTGGTTAAGTTCACGCTCTGACCTGGGTCGAGACAAACTCCACTCTAGAGTGCGAGCGAATACCTTACCGAAGACACTACGCTCCTCGAGCTCTTTACGTCTTTCCTCATCTAGCACCTGACCTACTTTAACACCAAGATCAATGACCTGTCTGGTAGTTAGGCTAAGCTTATACACTCCGTCGATAAAGACATTAATACGATCAGGGTCACGAACCTGAGGAGTTAGGTTCGTGACTGTGTATTTATTTTCTGGCATAGTAAGCTAACTAAGCGTCGGCTTCGGCAACCTTCTGGCGGACCTTATCTTCAATCTCAGCCATTACTTCTGGGTTGTCCTTTAGATATTCCTTAGTCTTGTCTCGACCCTGCCCTATCTTAGCATCGGCATAATCAAACCATGCACCAGACTTACCAACTACTCCGTGATGTACAGCTAGGTCTAGAACATCTCCGGCATGAGATATACCCTCGTTATACATGATATCAAACTCAGCAATTCTAAATGGCGGAGCAATCTTATTCTTAACGACCTTGACCTTGGTTCTATTACCCAATATGTCATCCCCAACCTTAATCTGACCAGTTCGACGAATGTCTAGACGAACACTAGCATAGAACTTAAGTGCGTTACCACCAGTTGTTGTCTCTGGGTTACCAAACATGACACCAATCTTCATTCGAATCTGGTTAATGAAAATAACGGTTGCCTTAGACTTATTAATGATACCGGTCAGCTTACGAAGAGCCTGGCTCATCAGTCGAGCCTGTAGACCCATGTGCGAATCACCCATGTCGCCTTCGATTTCAGCCTGTGGTACAAGTGCTGCCACTGAGTCGACAATAATTAAATCAACCGCGTTTGATCGAACAAGTGTTTCAGCAATCTCTAGAGCCTGCTCACCGTTGTCTGGCTGGCTAACTAGTAGGTTATCTGTATCAACACCTAATTTACGAGCGTAAGCTGGATCCAGAGCGTGCTCCGCATCGATGAATGCTGCTACGCCACCCTGCTTCTGAATTTCTGCAATTGCGTGCAGAGTAAGGGTAGTCTTACCTGAACTTTCAGGTCCATAAATCTCAATAATACGACCCTTAGGGTAGCCGCCACCAAGAGCGATATCTAGACTAAGACTACCTGATGGCAGTAGTTCTACATCAGCCTTCTTAGCTTCACCTAGCTTCATAATTGCACCATCACCAAACTGCTTGGTGATTTGGTCCATAGCTAGACCTAATGCTTTAGTTTTACCTTCGTTCTGAGTTGACTTACCGCCCTTGCCTGTCGCTTCAGTAGCTTCTGCCTTCTTTGCCATACGCTTCCCTCCTGGTTACTGTCTGCTATCTATTATACTCAAGGGTCAACCAATTTACTACAAGCTGTAAAATACCCATTTTAATTACGCTTTACAATTTATCAATAACATTGTAGTATATGCTTAGTGTCAGGTGTTCACTGACACTAAACAGTCCAACTCTAGGGAAACTTAGACTCATCATAAGGATAGTATTGCAATGCCTACCAAGCCCGCAGTCATGGTTCGTGAGATTGATCACGTTCGAGCCGACGTCATGGCTGGCAAAGTTCTAAACATGAACATCTCCAAGTTCAACCGAGCTAAGAAGGGAGACCTCGTCGAGGTCGACAAGCCTGAAGGCTATGATGACGTCGATGATGTAATACTCGAGATCAGCCTCGAGAAGCAGTGTGAATGTCGCGGTCTGCGTATCTTCGACACTAACATCGACACCGTCACCCTGGAAAAGACTGTCTAACCATACCCGCCCTTTTATAAGGGCGGCTTTTCTTTCTGAAAGCTGATTGATACCCAACCATCTGATAGTTTGATATAATTAAGCAATATGAAGAAACTATCGGGATTTACGGTGATCGAACTACTAGTCGTGGTAGTTATTCTAATCACAGCCGGCCTACTATTTATTAATCAGAAGTCTTCACTAGAAGCTACTGCAAGAGACGAAGAGCGCAAAGTAGATATCAATACTCTTTATCACAACCTGACTAAGATTTACTACAAAGAGCATGAGTCATACCCAACCAAACTAGACTCCGAGAGCCTACCTGCTGTACCATCTGAGACATTTAAAGACCCCCGCGGCATCACTATTAATGAAAAGGCCGACAGCAATCTCAACCTAACTAAGCGAGATAGCGACTACAGTTACAAGCCAGTCGGATGCGACCAAGAGACAAATGAATGCCAAGGCTTTACCCTAAAGGCAACACTGGAAAACGAAGCTCACTTTATTAAGAAAGTAGAAATCGAAGATTAAATAAAAACACTCCCCGGCAGAGTGTTTTTAGATACCTAAGATCTTTATTAGCTCTAGACTACCAGCTCAGGTCAACTTCTTCGACTGGTCGTCCATTCTTAAAAGCTTCAACTGCATTAGTTAGAATAGCAGTCTGACGCTTCGGGTTTTGCACATAATGGAATCGATAGGTCGTCTCTTCACCCTCAGTACTTAGTCGGATGTCGCCGTAATCTAACATTGTCTGCAAAATACCATTTCGGCGATAGCTTACGTCCTCAATACTTCCGAGACTAACAGTCTGCTCCTTACGTGAGAATAGATTGAACTGAAGCTCCTGGATAACACTCTCATTAGTCATGAAGAAAGTATTGCGTAGATACACCCAAGCAGCGACATAGGATATACCAGCAATGAATAATACCAACGTAAATATGATCAGTGCCATCATACCAAAGCTAATCGGCACTATATCAGTTAAACCCACACTATCTACTAATACTGGGTACGAAAACAGGAATGAAAGAAGAATGATGATAGCTACGATTGAGGCTGCTACCTGCGCAATAATGCCGATCAGGTGACGCTTAACTTCGATTAAGACGAACTCCCCTTCGCTCAAATTAAGGCCTGGATAACGCTTCTTTGACTCTTCGTGCTTAGCCTGTATTTCAGGGCTTACACCTCGTTTAGGTGGCTCTAAGGGTCTAGTCGCATGGATTACACCAGGTTCATTAGAGTACTGTGCTCTAATGCGCGGATCAAAGCCGTGTCCATCATAAGCCTCTGGCCTAGTGGTGACATGGGACTGAGTTAACACAACCTTCTGGCCGTCCACATAATGAGGTGAACCAACTGACTCCTGAACCCCATGCGGAGGAGGAGTTTGACCTGATTGATATCGTTGGTTGTGTTGTGCCATTTAATCAATTATAAAATATTTAAGCTGATTTTTCGAGGTGTTGCTGAGCCCGAGGAGTGACACGTCGACCACGTGGTGTACGCTCTAAGAATCCAATTTGAAGTAAGTATGGTTCATAAAAATCTTCGATAGTTGTTTGCTCATCCCCTGTTAGGGCAGCGATGGTCGATAACCCAACCGGACTGTCACCGTAGTTAGAGATAATACTACTAATTAGATTCCTGTCAGCCGCGTCTAAACCTAACTCATCAATCTCAAGCAGTGTTAATGCACTCTCGGTAATCTCAGGTGTAATAGAGCCATCACCATTAACATCAGCATAATCACGGACACGCCTTAAAAGACGATTAGCTATACGTGGTGTTAGTCGAGCACGGGTCGCTAACATATCAGCCGAAGCTTGATCAATCTCACTGTCTAAAATGTGCGCGGCACGAGTAATAATCTGACCTATCTCTTCATGGGTGTAGAACTCTAAGCGGTGGATAATACCGAATCGATCTCGCAGGGGTGCCGCTAGACTACCTGTCCTAGTAGTAGCTCCAATGACTGTAAACTGAGGTAGATCTAAGCGAACACTACGAGCAGCTGGACCTTTGCCAATAACTATATCTAGCTTGAAGTCTTCCATAGCGCTATACAAAACTTCTTCGACAGTGCGGCCTAGTCGGTGGATTTCATCAATAAACAAAACATCACCGTCTTGCAGGTTGGTCAAGATACTAGCAAGATCTCCCGCCTTTTCAATTGCTGGACCTGATGTAATCCTAAATCCAGCACCCATCTCATTGGCAATAACACCTGCCATAGTAGTTTTTCCTAAACCTGGAGGGCCATAAAGTAGGACGTGATCAATTGGCTCACCTCGTTTTTTGGCAGCTTCAATAGCTAACTTAAGGTTTTTCTTAAGTCTTTCCTGTCCAATATAATCATCAAAAGTAGAGGGTCGAAGGGTATTTTCAATCTGAACTTCAACAATATCTTCGTTGTCTTCACCCGCATCTACTAGTCGTTCAATCGCCATATCTCATACCATTATATCACTCTTAACCACTACCCCTATTCTGAGGTGCATTAAATCGTTTATTATAAATAATTTAACCCTTTAGAGCAGCGGTAACTCGCTCAGACGTGGTCAGGTCTGCTGGTACGTGAGCTAATCTCTCAGAAGCATCCTGCAAGCTAAAGCCTAGCGCCATTAAAGCCTGGAGTGCATCATCATCAATATGAGCAGGCTTTACCTCTTCAGTCTCAGTCGGCTTAGCAAAGCCGGTGACCGGACCAACCTTATCGTGCAGGTCTAGAGCTACTCTTTCAGCAGTCTTCTTACCTACACCAACCGCCTTAGAGATGAAAGCTACATCACTTGAGCCAATCGCGTTTCGAACCGACTCAGTATCACCAACACTTAAGATAGAGATAGCGGCTTTCGGACCAACACCTTGAACAGTAATTAACATTTCAAAGATTTTCTTAGCAGTTAGAGAACTAAAACCGAATAGCTCCTGAGTTTGCTCCCTAATATGATGGTAGGTGTAAAGCTTAACCGCATCATCAAGCATTAACTTGTCATACTCACCAGCTGGTACAGTTACCTCATAACCAACTCCTTGAACATCAACGATGACACTGGAGTTAAACTTTTCTACAACTATACCTTTGACATGAGCTATCACAAATTAACCTCTTTATTTATATATTCACTTACAAACTATGGCGTTAACCCACCAGAACCAGGACTACCCTGATTAGTCTCAGAGCCGCCACCGCCTGGACCTGAGGTAGTGTTGTTAGGGCCTCCGCCAGTTTCACCGCCTCCAGAAGATTCGTCATCTGTATTGCCGCCGTCACCTTCTTCTTCGCCAGTGTCTTCATCATTACCTGCGCCAGGGTTAGTTGGCGGGCTTTGAGGGTTGTTGCCGTTTTGCTGATCAGGGTTAGGTTGTCGTGGAGTAGTTTCTTCCTCCTCTTCCTCGTCATCTTCCTCCTCTTCATTTCGGTTCTCTTCTTCGCGTTCTTCACGCTGAGCAGAACAACCAAACTCTGGTAGAGCTGAGGCTAGGTAAACTTCTCGATAGGTATTAGTACCACTGCTGGTCGCTAACTTACCAGTGCCATAACAGGTGTCTTTCTCAATCACGCCGCCAGGCCGCTTAAATGGGTCTCTGACTGATTGAGCTTCCGCTAGAGAAGAGATAGCGCCGCGCCAGATTGGACCAGCTAAGCCACCGCCACCTTGGTTCATGATTTCATTATCGTTATTACCTACCCATACACCGATAGCAATATCTGGTGTATAGCCAATAGTCCAAGCATCACGTGAGTTGTCTGTCGTACCAGTCTTAACCGCAGTCCTCTTACCCTGAACGGTTAGACTTGAACCAAACATGCCTGCTCGAGCAGCATTATCAGAAAGGATATGAGTTACTAGATAAGCACCTTCAGCACTAATTGCCTGTTCGTTCTTAAGAGTCTGTCCGCTTAAAATTACCTTATTAAACTTATCTTTAATCTCAGTAATGTAGTTAAGGTCATTTTTCTTGCCTTCGTTAGCAAAAGTAGCGTAAGCATTAGTCATCTCAGAAAGCTTAGCTTCGCCTGAACCAAGGGCTAGCGATAGACCATAGTCAGCTTCTTCATCAAGAGTGGTAATTCCTAGATCCTTGGCGGTCTGAATCGACTTCTCGTAGCCATACATCTCCATTACCTTGACGGCTGGGATATTTAGAGACCAGCTTAATGCCTGGCGAACTGTCACGTTACCGTTGAAGTTACGCATCGCATTCTGTGGTTCATAACCACCAGGGAAAGTTGTCGGCTTATCTTCAATAATAGTTGATGGTGTAATCGTACCTGAAGCTAGAGCACCCGCATAATAGATTGGCTTAAAGCTTGAGCCTGGTTGCCTTTTAGCCTGTACGATATCGACCGCACCAAACTCTTCATCGCTGTAATCATAACTACCGACGTAAGCAATCACATCACCTGTGCGCGGATCAATCGCGATTGCTCCGGCATTGGATCCGTTCTGAGCTCTAATAGCATTCATATTCTGATCGACCTGCGCCTGTAGTGTTTGTTGCGCCTGTATATCTAGAGTGGTCTTAACCTGGTAACCAGACCGCATGACTCGCTCTTCACCATACTTCTCATTGAGAGATTCCATTACCTGTCCAACGAAGTGTGGCGCCACTCTATCCTGCCCGTTTGAAGCCTCGGCGTAAACTAGCGTTTCAGCTAAAGCTGCATCCCTATCCTCTTGAGTAATCTTATCCTCTTCTACCATTCTCTTTAGGACGGTAGTCTGTCGCTGCTTAGCCTTCTCTGGGTCACCCGAGATAGGAGAGTAGATTGAAGGAGCAGGTAGTAGTCCAACAAGCATTGCGCTTTCAGCCAAGGTTAATTCAGCCGGAGTCTTATTGAAGTATGTTCTTGAAGCATCCTCAATGCCAAACGCATTCTCGCCATAGAAAACTGAGTTGAGATACATAGTTAAAATCTCATCTTTAGAGTAGTTACGTTCAATCGCAATCGACATAAACAACTCTTGGTACTTCCTTAGATAGGTCTGCTCACTAGTTAGAAGGTTATTCTTAGCTAGCTGCTGAGTAATAGTAGAACCTCCACCGACACCGGTGATAGCAGCTCTAAAGATACTTAAAATACTAAACCCGGCATGCTCATAGAAGTTCTTATCCTCTGAGGCAAGCAGAGCATCAATCAATTGAGGACTCATCTCTTCAAGCGACACCAGCTCGCGATGCTTAGCGCGGCCAAATTCATGAATAACCTCACCGTCCTTATCAGTAATAACTAGACCGGTATTGTTTCGATTCATCAAACGCTCAGGATCAGCAATATCACGAGCTAAGACTGCATAAGTTACTAATGGAATGGCTATTAAAACTAAAATAATTGGCGTAAATATAATGGCAAGCTTTTGCCATAATTTTAAGCCTCTAAACCAAAGTATGTACTTGTTAGTGCTAAGCCAAGCTGAACGTCCAGCTTTCTTTTTAGTGTATCTTCCTTCGCGTCGCATATTCTCTCTATTATACCTCTAGTTAGTTGATTTCATTACAAAACCACACATTATGGCTGCCGCCAAAGCATCAGCACAGTCATCTGGCTTAGGTACGTTTTTTAAGCCTAACTGAATCCGCACCATCTCTTGAACCTGCTTCTTATCGGCCTTGCCGTATCCAGTAATTGATTGCTTGATTTGCAGAGGGGTATATTCCTCTATCCTAAGACCTGCCCTTTGCCCAACTAGCATAGCTACACCTCGAGCCTGAGCCACACTCATGGCAGTGGTAACGTTTTGGTTAAAGAATAACTTTTCGATAGCCATCGTAGTTGGCTTAGTTTCCGCGACAATCTCAGTTAGACTATCAAAAATATCCTTTAGCCTAATCGGCAGAGGTGTATGAGCTGGAGTTGTGATCACTCCAGCATCAACCATGGTTGTTTTTGACCCGTCGATATCAATCACACCAAAACCTAGAATGCCCGTACCCGGATCGATACCAATAATTCTTGTCATTCAGTTATTTAAAGTCTAACCCTTAGCGTTAGTGTATACATTTGTTACGTCGCCTAGATCATCTAGCACGTCTAAGATTTTCACCAGCTTAGTTTCAGCTTCTTCATCGATTTCAATCTCATTGTTGCCGACGTACTGAAGCTCAGCACTACTTACTTCATAACCCTTCTCTAAAATAGCTTGCCTAACCTTAAAGAGTTCTTTTTGATCAGTGTAGACAACCAGCTCGCCTTCCTCATCAATCTCTTTAACGTCTTCCGCACCAGTATCGAGGATGTCTAGTAGTGCATCTTCTCCCTGTGCTTTAACTACAATTACACCCTTACGCATAAACTGAAACGCCACACTACCAGCATCAGCAATTGTGCCACCATTTTTAGCAAGCGCACTTCGCACCTCTGGGTAGGTTCGGTTGCGGTTATCGGTTGCGGTTTCGATAATAATACCTACACCACCTGGACCGTAAGCTTCATAGGTGATCTCTTCCAGTGCCGCTGCATTTTTATCAGTTACCCGATCGATTGCTCGTTGAATGTTAGCATTTGGCATATTAGCTGCCTTAGCACGCTCAATCGCCACTGCTAAAGATGCGTTCATCTCCGGGTCGGCACCACCCCTGGCTGCCACCGCAATTTGGTTGCCTAGTTTTGTAAAGATTGCGCCACGCTTCGCGTCATTAGCGCCCTTCTGTCGCTTAGTGGTCTCCCACTTACTATGTCCTGCCATGAAAATAGATCCTTGTTATTTGTATAAGTTAATTCGTTTCCTCCTATTATATCAAATAAGAGGTCAGACTGACACTACACCCCTGTTGATACTAGCAGTTTTCTGGCGACCAAAGACCCAACTCTAACTCTTTAGCATTCATCTCGGCTTGGATGAATTCATCAGAGTATTTATATGGTTTATTGTAGGTATACTCTCTAGCAAAACCTTCTCTTAGCATCACCTCGCCTACGTTTTGACCATCTTCCGTGAAGACAAAGCGAAGCAGTCTGTCATACCGATCTCGATCTCCTTGAGTCGGATCCATCTCTAAACTAACCCTACCTCCTTCGACTAACTCTTTCATACGACTAGAGGCTTCTCTGCCGTAACACTCAACACCACCATACACTTCAGGTGTATCAATGCCGATTAAACGTATTGCTTCGACTCGTCCATCTATCACCACCCTAATAGTGTCTCCATCAGTGACGCTATCTACTTGATATAAGTCACTAGACCTAGTAGCTTCACTCTGCTCGGCACTATCACTTCCTGTCTGATTAACGCCATCCTTAACACTACTAACTAGTCGATCGAAAGAACCTTCTAGATCAGCTACCTCTTCACGCCACAGTACTCTGTCATCGGGATAGGCTACCCACAGGAAACCAAGACCAATGAAACTAGCTAGAGCCGCTAGTATAAACTGTCGCCTCAATTTCTTGCCGGAGAAAGCTTGGTAGAGCAAGAATAGACCCGCCAAGAAAAGTGCTAGCATCATCAGCCCGACTGATTCAGTCGTAAACCAGACCACGCCTAAAGCTAGAGCAATGATAATAATTGAGCTCAAAGAGCGTTTTTTAACTAGTCTTTTAAAACTATTAGCATTAATACGCTTCATTACTTTTATATTAACATGCTCATGGTTGGCTATTTTTCACCAAAACAAAAAACCGCCACTAGGGCGATCTTGATAATTTCTATGGTGAGTCCACTGGGACTTGAACCCAGGACACCCTGCTTAAAAGGCAGGTGCTCTAACCAGCTGAGCTATGGACTCAAATATTAAAAGTACTACGCTATACTACCATGTATATTAACCTCTTGTCAAAGAGTAACCGACACCCACGCCTCTATATAAAAGCTTTTAGTCAGTCTTTTTTATTTAACTTATTAGGTATTAGCTTAGATGAATGAGCCGACATTAAATCTAGTATCGCCACAGCTATAGCGATTGATAAAATCGGCGTTCGATACTGAGCGATAAAATCAAACACCATTCGATCCTCACCCAGCAAGACTAGCGAACCGCGTAGTATTTCTGTACTAAACACTAAAGCTAGAAGGGCGAATAAAAGCGATCCGATTAACCTACCCTTCTTAGTGTTATAAGTCGGGCCACCAAACAGCAACATAATCGCTGGAAGAAACAGAATCATCAAAGTTACAATCGTCGCTCCACTCAATGCACCGATTGAAGGTAGTCCAATCGTAGCGGTAATCATTGGAATAGCTCCGGCCCACAACACCACTAAAGCTTGCCCAGCAATTAAAGCCAGCCCCATAACTCCAAAACGCCGCTTAGTAATGTAAGCCATCGCCATTAGTATTAGAGAAATAACGCCAACTAGAATTAAGGCTTGCACCTAGATCGTCTCCGGGATGTTAATTTGACTTCCTACCTTAATATTTAATCTATGTGCAGCGCCAGCGCTAAGCTCTAGAACGTATAGAGCTGGTCGATTAGATACATAGTTTGTCGGATAGGACTCAGGCTTCATATTCTTTTCAACATGAACCACCTCTCCATCTTCGCTTATCCAAAGAACGTCAATTGAAATCTCCATATCCTTCATCCAGATAGGGTGTTGACCTGGCACGTCATATACCATTAAAAGACCTTCGCTAGGGGCTAAATGTTTAACACCACCTAATCCTTTTTGTCTCGAGACATCATCTTTAGCTACCTTAGCCGTAATCGTACTAAGGCCGTGCTCGATATAAACCACATCTTCTCTTGGCATGAACCAATAGATAACAAAAGCCATAGTAGCAATCACTACAGCGGCTGCAATTAAGAATGTTACCTTCTGATCAGAGCTTGAAGCATAACCGTTCATAGCCGTATTATACCAGACCTACCAAGTAGGTTAAGGAATTAGGCGCCTACTTTGTCTTTACGAGAGGATCGCTTAGCATTACGCTCAATGTATTCAATGATTGGTAGAGCAACATCTCGGCCTGTAGCATTCTCAATACCAAAGCCCGGACTAGCATTAACTTCTAGGATTAATGGACCACGATTACTGCGCATCAAGTCTACGCCAGCCACTGGTAGATTCATTGCCCTAGCCGCAGTAACAACTGCCTTACGCTCCTCATCGGTTAGCTTGATTGGAGTACCGACGCCACCCTTATGGAGATTTGACCTAAAGTCATCATCAAGACTTTTACGCTGCATACTTGCAACCACTCGTCCACCAACTACAAAGGCACGGATATCTACACCAGCTGATTCTTTAATAAATTCCTGCAGCAAGATATTTGTGCCATCTTCGTTAGATAGGTATAGCGCCTGAAGCACAGACTTAGCTGCCTTCTTTGTTTCAGCTAATACCACACCATTACCGTGTGTACCACGAGCAAGCTTAATCACGACTGGCGTACCACCAACTAGCTCTAAAAGGTCGTCAATATCAAACGCATTACGAGACACCACCGTCTTCGGGATATCTACCCCAGCTCGGGCTAGTAGCTGCATACTGCGTAGTTTATCGCGCGACCTAGAAATAGCAATTGAGCGAGACAAGACATATGAACCCTGCATCTCCATCTGCCTAACAATTGCAGTTCCATACCTAGTCATACTACTAGCTATCCTTGGGATGACAGCGTCGAACTTAGGCAGGGCGCCACCACGATATCTAACAATCGGATTATTCTTCTCTATCGTCGCATAACATTCGCCATACTTAACAGAAACAACTTCATGGCCGCGTCTTTGAGCTACCTCAACCAATCGCTTGGTTGAGTAGTTGCCTGGACCATTGGATAGTATGGCTATTTTCATGCGTCTTCCTTTTCTTCGTTATCTTGATGATATTTTTCAAAGAATGCCCGAGGGTCTTCTTTTAGTTCTCTATTGAGAGGTTTAACATTAGCTCGAGCGATAGCGGGTCTTTTTCTAATACCCTTAGATACATCGACTATAAACTTCTTATTAAGTAACGTACAGCCGATCAGCACCGGATAAGTATTCTTAGACCTATCTGCTAATGTGAATGTGCCTCTTACCCGTCTACCTGCTACCTCTACTACTAACTTAACCCTGTACCTTATCTGCTCGTGTCCGGTTGAACTACGCACCCTCGATACACCAAAACTATGAGTCCTATGTCTGATGCCTGTATACAAGGGGTAATCTTTATCGAAAAAAACATAGCTTAACTCACCATCGTGAGAAATATGAAAATCTGATGCCCAAATTGAGGAACGGTCTGCTCCGGTATCAATCTTAACTGGAACGACTAGACCCGGCTCGCCGATGATCTCCATCACTGCCGTGCGCCCAATGGTTGTTGGCGGCCTCTTCATAGTTTTACAGTACCATTATTAAACTTTTATGTAAACGAGAGATAAAATCACTATTCAATGCGAATTTACCACACTACTCTATATAAAACCCACGCATTTTTGCGTGGGTAGATAGACGAACTCTATCTAGCTAACTGATTACTCTTACGGTTATATTTTATAATATAATTTATACTTAAGCCGTAACTAATCTCTTTGAAGCTACATATATTGTACTATTTATTTACCTAACTGTCAATAATATTGCTTTTAATATAAGAGTACCTAACATAGGAATAATCATATTAAAAACCCGACATAACGCCGGGTTTTGTCCTGTATCGTCAACATAGGCATTAAGCGCTCAGCGATAATAAATGCTGCTGATGCTTCCCGTTCCGGTTTCAGACCTTTCAATCAGCACTCTTCTCCACTCCATGAGACCCCAGCCTATAAAAACAAAGAGCATAGCATAAAAGACAAATTCGGGCTGCATAGCAACAAACGAGTACACAAACATACATAGAATTACTAAACCATCAATGTAGAGCAGCCCACTGAGAATTCTTCCGTAGGCAGTCTCAAGGAACGGCTTACTGTCGTAACTATCGGTACTCTGGCGTACTTTCATCTTAATCACTCCTTCAATATCTACTCAGGACTTTTAATATTATATAATATTAGCTACATATTATCAATATTATTGCATCAACTAGGCGGCTAGCATGAAATTAAAAGCCTAGTAATTACATACTAGGCTATCATCTTCTCCTACCGCCGTGATTGAGTATCTTTCGCCACTCTTACATCAAACCCCTTCATCTCCCCATCTTCAAACTTAGGAGTGAACACATGAATATGACTATCTTTCTTGCGAGACATTTCATCCAGATTCACGAGCTTAATGTCGACAGCGTCGTTGATGATCAGGATTTTAACCGGCGGACTACTCATAGACCTAGCATGCGCTATAGCCTGATCAATCAGCACAATCTCTTTCGGTGTAGTTGCGAATGCATGACTGATTGAATATCCATCTTCATACAGCACCCATTCAGGAAAGAAAGTATCTTGCTGCAATATCTTTAGTGCGGTCTCTTTGTTGATGTTACTACCAACCTGCTTTCCGTGTGTAGTTGACCTAACATACAAAGCAATTCCAGCAACTACAGCAATCACTACCAACACAAATAAAACGAATAGTAACATATCAGCTCCAAACTTGTAGGTACGGTCAGAGAAAACTAGTTTATATTATATCATGTTTTTCATATTCAATCAATACCATCGTATTAACTCAACACCTTTGCAACATCTCTTGAAGCCAAAAAAGGTAGGCGTCCTAAACTGTATCTACTACTACATATTTACAGAGAGGAGCGCTT
>CAYZJK010000017.1:0-18772 GCA_964479125.1 uncultured Candidatus Saccharibacteria bacterium | reverse complement strand
AAATTACAGAGGTAACTATACCCCCACTGGCCTTTCGGCAGGTTGAATTTACTATCCATGAGCTACCCTACAAGGTACTAATGACTACCAGTCGTAATGCTGGAGTTCAGGTGGAAGATATGGATAATGCTATAAAGCACTTTAGATCACAGGGTAGAAACCCAAGCTATATCGACGTTAGGGTAGAGGGCAGGGCGTTTTTTAGGGAGTAGGCCTAGCTGCTTTATAGATAATAAATATCGAGATTAACAGAGGTAGAGTAGGGGATAAGAGGCTAAAAGTCTCTTATTGTTAAATTTATCTAGAAGTGGGGTAGAGTGGTGGGCTACCCTGCTTTATCGTCTAGTGTTCTACTTTTGTTCAATACGTTAAAAAACTATACTAGCATATCAAAACAAACAAAAGTCAAATGCTGTGGATAACTCTGGAATAACAGGGTAGTGGAGTGGGGTAGCAGAAGGGGCTAGAGGGGTTGATTGCGCAAATAATTTACAAAAATTATCCAAACAGAATCCAGTTGAGATTTGCTAAGTCAGGACAGAAAAACTATACGACACAGCAAAAAGCATATTAAGTCAAATAATCAACAAAAAGTCAAATAGCCTCATATGGCCATCTAGATTTAGAGTCTGGTCGCGATTAGCACTCTCAGGGTCTGATTGGCGGATCCTTCGAGAGTGCTCGTAATCACAGACATGTATAGATGTTAATGCATGTACGTATAACAATAGACTTTTAACAAGCACAAAAAATAATCTATAAATTTAAAATAGAACATTAATCGCACGAGACACCCCACTTTAAGAGTTGTAGCTAAAAACTTATATAATTAGCCTGAAGTCCTAATCATCTTATGAATCTCTTATATAGGACGTAAAATATACATTGTGCGACGCAAGGTTACTATCTGAAAGATGAGTTACCATCCATCTTCTCCAGTCTGTTTTTCCGCCAGGTATTCTATTTTCCTTATCATTTAACACTTTAGATATCATCATTGCCCCACCTGTTCTCCATACCTAAAAAACGGCTCCGACCCGACCTCCAGCTCATGTCTATGTATCTTGCGTCGCCAAACGTTTCTTATGCGTCGTGTTCTTTCTAGATTTTTCGAACATAAAACGAACATACAGTTTTTCTATATTTGTCTGTGTATTTATATGTAGATGGCTGTCTATGGGTATTCATTTACATATTTGTATGTGTGTCTATGCAGTCTTGATACGTCCATATAGCGCCTCATATAGAGACAGATAAAAATAAAACAAAAATAGAACACTCACTGTTGGGTTGAAATGTTCTATTTTATGGAGGGTTCGATATCTAGCTTAGATCTCTAGGTAGCGTTCTAAGCTCTCGATCCTTCAGGGCGCGCTTCTTAGCCTCTTCCTGAAGTTTAATCACCTGCCCCAGTCTGCTATGTATCCTAATGATGATAAACGGCACGGAAAGCATCGCAAGTGTAAATATAATTATTAAAACCGTAAACAGCGTGTTTGTTATTTCATTGCTTATGATTAATTCATAAAGCGATTGTATGCTCATGTCTGATTGTCCTTATGTTAATGATAGTATTATAGCACCTAAGTAAACAGTACAAAAATAGAACATGGCTCCTACATTGAATATGGTGAGCGTATATCGATAGACTGTGATAATGTTATGTTGATATGTCTTTATTGGATGGTCGTACTAGATTATTAATTAGGCAATCGAGTGAAGAATACTTATTAGAGTGTGAGTTGAATGCCTACTCCCCTGCTATCTTACGTGTCCTTTAGTGGTGAGCTAGTGGTGTGTGGTCGTCTCAATTAGAGGTTATTGTTATTTAGGTTGAGGGTTAGTAGAAGGGGTTGACAGGGGTAGTAGCTAGATATTTATAATATTATTACATAACATTATTGACAAAAAGTAACACTTATGCTATTATACACAGTACGAATAGATTAGGAAGGTGCCAATCACCTACCAAGCTCAGATTTATTCGCGTACCTACAAGCCTAAGGAGCTTACCATGAGTGCATACGCTAACCCGAAGATGTACGCCGGAACCTCTGTGGTTCAGTCCCATCTCTTCTCTCTGGATCGTGCTATGAACCAGCCGAGAATTCCCGTGAGGAACGGCGAGGTCGAGTGCCCGAATTGCCGAGAGATCGGCCCACTCGATGACTTCGTTTCCGAAGCCGGGTGCTGCGGATACTGCGCAGGGATTTAACAACTGCACCTATGGTGCCCCTACGTCTACAATCCTGTAGACCAGCCCCGAACTAAGTTCGGGGCTTTTTCCTGGTCAGTGGGCGGATGCAGCTTGATTAATAGCTAGAGTAGAGCGTTAATGGTTGACACAAAAGCCATTATGTGATTCAATATATAGGTTGGATAGATGAGAAAGGTGCCAATCACCTGACTCAAATGTAATCTATTTAGCACCTACTAGGAAGGTTTGAAATGAGCCCTGTCATCGAGGCTACCAAAATGGATCAGTCTATGAATATGGACGATTTCCTCCAGAGTGAGGAAATTCGCGGGAAGGTTGAAAGTATTAGTCAGCTTCTCTCGCGCTCGAACATCAGTCGAGCTGAAGTTGGCGGATTGTACCGTCGCCTGAGGATTCGCGAAATCAGGAGTTGTACTCTTGGTCAGTACGCTGGAGCTGTTGGCTTCAATGTCGCGACCTTGGTTGAAGCGATTAATGATCGTAAGTACAAGACCGACTTGGAAAACTACGACTCGACGAGCAACGTCCCAGATTATAAGTCTGGCAAGGTTCCCTGTCCGCACTGCTTTCTCCAGACCCGATTTGATCAGTTCAATGTCGACCTAGAGATTTGTAAGGATGAGGCTGACCTCATCTACTAGGGCCTTTGAGCCCTCCTGCAGCAGCCCCGAACTATATGTTCGGGGTTTTTATTTTGCCTTAACTTCATTATCTGAAATGGCTACATCTGATACCAGTGAAACAACCCAGCTTAGTTTGCTGGGTTGTCTTGTTGATTGGGTGGTTGTTTCTGACCTGCCTGAACTGGCCTACGACGCCGTCTGCGCCGTCTTTTAGGTCTTGGTGTCTCTTCACCTTCTCTAGTGGGGTTCTCGTTTCTAGGGGCTTTAGGTGACGTATCGTTCGATGGTTCTTCAGCAGGTATCTTCTTGGTGATAGGAGGCTTACTGTGGCGTATTCTAAGTATGCCATCTTCGATGATCGCATCAGGTTCTGAGTCTTGTTGAGTCGACTGCCTAATTGGGCGCCGCGGTCCCTCGATAGGCTTGGACGAGTCTGCTTCAAAAGTTCCTACTATCTTAGCTTTAGCTTGCGGCTTGGGCGGTGCTGTTCGGATTGGTTCAGGCGTAGGGGTTGAGGCCGTCGGTGCTGGAGCTGGAGTGGTTGTAGGTCGAGGGGCTTGAGTGTTGGTTTGTGGGCGTGGTCGAACTGCCCCATCAGACCTTGAGTCAACTACCCTAGGACGATTAGGTGTATTAGGCTTCTGCGCGGGCCCAGGTTTAGCTTGTGGCTTTGGCCTTGGCTGATTCGGTTTTGGTGCGTCTTGTGCTGGTTTAGGCTTCTTGAGGTTCTCTGGTGGTTGGATAATCTCATCGATAGAAGCTTCTACATCTTCCCTTCTCCGGCTGTAATGGAGTCGAGAGTTTTGGATTATGGCGACAGAGTTATCAATTTGAGGTGGCGGCAGGTTTAAGGTAGTGGCACTAAAGGCCGGAGTCTTCTCGCCCTTAATAACCATATTAATAACGAAGTGTCGGTTATGCATTTGCAGTAAGTCGCTAGCTTCAAATTGAGGTTCGAATTGCTGAGCTAGGATTTGAGCATCTTCAGCCGATACACGGAAAGATATCATCGTACCAACGTTACCGAAGACAGCTCCACGGACAGTATCAGTCATCTGGGAGATGTACTGGTTAGCGACAGTCAGGTTGAGTCCGTACTTACGAGCCTCAGATAGAATGGTTGCAAATGAGTCGGTCGCGAAGTTCTGGAACTCGTCCACATAGAGGAAGAATGGGCGTCGATCTTTAATGTCTGGAATATCAGATCGGCTCATAGCAGCTAGCTGAATTTTAGTAACTAAGAATGAACCAAGAATACCGGCGTTGTCTTCACCGATTAGACCCTTAGATAGGTTAACAACTAAGATTTTACCTTCGTCCATAATCTCACGGATATTGAAGGTCGACTTTGGTTGACCAATGATATTACGGATGATTGGGTTGGCGGTAAAGGCACCTACCTTGTTAAGGACTGGAGCGATTGCTTCGTTGACAAACTTATCGTTCCAATTGCCAAATTCAACCTTCCAGAACTGAAGAACAACAGTGTCAGTACAGTACTCAAGAGTTTCCTTGCGGAACTTCTTGTCGGTCAGCATGCGGGTGATATCGAGCATAGTAGTTTCTGGTCGATCAAGGAGGGCTAGAATGGTATAGCGAAGGATGTACTCTAGACGAGGTCCCCATGACTCACCGAACATACGCTTTAGCACGCCAATTACCTCTGAAGAGATGTTACTCTTCATGTTAGGGTCGGTTACTTCTAATGGGTTAAATCCTACAGGGTATGAAGTGTCGGCTGGATTGAAGTAGACAACATCTTTAAGGCGGCTGGCTGGAATAAATTTCATGTTGTTAATAGCAAAGTCACCGTGCGGGTCGATAATGGCATAGCCTTGGTTTTGGTAAATGTCACTTAGCGCGAACAGCTCCAAGAGACCTGACTTACCTGCACCAGTCTGACCAATGATATAGACGTGCCTAGAGCGGTCATAGCGCAGCATGCCGAACTGGTGGTTGATGCCACGGAAGTTGGTTAAGCCAAAGGCGCTAATATTCTCATCGTTAGCTTCATCCCCTGTTATTAGAGGTAGTTTAGCTGGTGGTTCAGCCGTTTTAGTACTAGCCCAAACAATATTTGGTGTCTCTACGTTAGTGTGCGGTAAATGGAAGACTGAAGCGAGCTCTTCAATGTTTAAGATAAAGCCTTCATCAAGGAAGAGTCGTCCTCGGTAAGCCCCGAGCGAACTTTTCTCAAACGAGTGGTTAACGGCATGAAAGCCGTTAAGGTTAGTGCTGTTGTACTGCTTAAATGTACCAACGATAGCTTGCATTCTGAGATTGGCTTGTGTCTTATCTTCACCTAGGTAGGCTAAGCGAATCTTGACTTCAAAGCCTAGTTTAGTGGCTTTCTTTTCAGCTTCAGCAATACGAGTCTTATCTCGTTCATTTAGCTCAACGGTTGAGCCGCCAGAGCTCGTACCATCCTCAGGTGGTGTCCAGAGGGCGGCCAACACCATACTTAACCACTTGAAGTTAAAGCTAAGCCCACCGCCAACTCCAGCCTTAACTTTCCCTATCCAAGAGTAGCTAGCTTTGTGCCACTCATCAGGAATTGGTCGAGTTAGGATTTGCACCCATAGCTCTTCATTGGTGTCCTCTAGTTTAGCTAGAGTTCCGGTAATGCCAGCTAGAGGGTCGACCTCAAAACTCTGGAAGGTTTTAATTGGTAGGTACTGAACATCAGTTAAAGCAATTTCAGCTGTATGGATAACGCTGTGTAGGCGCTCATGGGAAACATAGTCCTCATCCGCGGTATGAATCTGAACGGTTGGATATTGGGAGTAAATCTGACCTTCAACGAAGCTCTGTAGAGTTTTAGGAACCCAGACGTAAAAACGAATTTGACCACCGACTGACGCGATTTCAAAGCTTAGGTGCTCTTGGACGCCGTTGTTACGCTTAAGTTCATCTGCACTCCTAAGAATACCGTGAAGGCTAGCAAATAGCTGCTCGGCCGCTAATTCTGACTTGTCATTAGTCTTAGGAATCTCAAGAACTAAGAGTTCACTTTCAATTGAAGTAACCTCTTTTATCTTGCGATTATTGCGCCAAGTTAGAAACAAAAGAATAATGACTGTCGGAAGCCAGACGTATACGGAAGTTATGAGTTGAAAGAACTCTGCTAAAAAAGTCATAATGTAACTTCCATTATATCACTTATGCCTATGCTTAATAAGCGCAGATTAAGAGGCGTTTTCAGCAACTGTGTAAGTAGCTTTAGCAACACGCTTAAACTGCGGTTTGCTCTGTAGGTTTAGAAGAATTGTAGTCTCTTTTACTTGTCGACTCTTAAGCACGCGGCGTACGATTTCGTCGCGGTGAAGCGGTTCTTTAGCTTCAAGTAGGACATCCTTAATGGTGTCAGCTACAGTTCCTCGGCTATAACCCCAAGTATCTAGAGCGTAGATCCCCCGCCCTATCAATACGAAGCGCTTGTCTTTAATAAGTTCATTGTGAATTGCTTGAGTAGTAACATCTTTTCGGTTGAAGTCGCTATTACGAATAGACTCAGCAATCTCTGAGAAATGTAGAGGCTTGCCGGTTTCAGTTAGAACTACGTAAATCTTGTCACGGATGTTCTTTGGGTTAACAGTTGGCCACTTAGATAGTCCCCACACGTTACGTAGGTTAGATAGGTGCTTAGATACACTAGCTAGCGCTCGAACGTGCTTAGGGTGTTCGTAAGTTAGCTTGTCGTGTAGGTCTTCGATATCGATTGGCTCTTTGTTAGCCTTGATGGTCTTAACGATCTCATCAACGCGCTTACGGACAGTTTTTTCGTCACCGTATTCAGCGATACCTACTGCGTAGTGGTAGTTGTCAGTTTCGTTAATCACAGTCAGGTTTGGTGCTAGTTCAGCGATGAAGCCAATGTGAGCACGTTCCTGTGCGTTAGACTTTTTGTCTAGCATAATGTCAGTCAGGTCTTGAATCCGAGCTACTCGACCCATGTCAGAAAGGGTTCGGATGATAGCTTTCTCGGCTGCTAAGATGTCTTCGAGTTCACCCTTCTCGGCTGCAATCTTAATGCGAATTAGAATAGCTTTTTCTAGTTGCCTTACTCGCTCTCGAGTAATGCCTAATAGTTCACCGATTTGCTCTAGTGTTTCTCTTCTGTCGTATAGTCCAAATCGACGAGTGATAATCTCACGTTCTCGCTCTTGCTCAATTGAGTCAATAATTGCTGAAACGGCGGCTTTAATGTCGATTACCTGTCTGTGTTCTTGAGCTTCGCTCATGTTGTCGGGTGTCCTCTCTGTCTGACTGAGGTTAAAGTTAATACCGAATAAGAATAGCAATATTATAAAACAATCTTAATATATAGTCAAATAGATTGTGTGCTTAATTTATTATAGCATGGACTTTACGAATTTAGTAGATAGTTTTATGGCAGTTTACATTAGGATAATATATGTGCTTATGTTTATTTATTACCTGTAAAACGTAGTATTTAGAGTACTTGTTATATAAACCATATGGTCATGATTCGACTTCCCTAGCCTCTAGAGGGTCTTGATAATTGTTATTAACATTGTTAAGATTGCCAACGATTCAACGGTGCTTAAATGGCATAGCTGGATGGTATCTATCCATTCCTATCTAGGGAGATGAGTTTTGTGGCTCGGTCTACTGCGCCAAGAGAGTTAATCAATGAGAGCAGTACTGCAAACTGCAGAGTTGGATTGACGAGACGTTTGATTACCCAGTGAGGTTGGATTTCTATCGTATCTATCTTGATGTCAGACGACTGACAAACGCTACGCATCATGAGGCCACTGAAGTGTTGAAGTGGATTGCTGGCTCTAGGGCTCACACGCTCGAAGACTTCTTCGCGTAAGGTGCGACTACTCTTGCAGTCATGATGAGGCAATTGAGTTCATTGAGCTCGAGCAGCTCGTGAAGTGGCAGTATTTGTATGCTCCAACCTTCATGGAGTTGATGTCCGATCTTTCCGCTCGTGAGGCGGACTTCAGGCGACTGCTTCGCGTGTATCGCAGGTATGGTGATTTAGAGTGTGAACAGTTGCAGGTATCTGGGGCTGATAAAAGAAAGCTCTTCTACCCCGGTCTCTATGGCTACAAGTTTCATTACCGCAGTCGATTCTGTTTGTACGTTCGGATGCGGAGCCTGGGTGTCCCAGGTAAGTTTGCCGAGCACTTTGTCGACAGTCGTGATGTCAGCAAGTGCCACTGGGAGGACGATAGCGGTACTCCTTATCGGGCAGACTATTATCTCAAGCATAAGAAGGAGATGGAGGTAGTGTGCGCTAGTTAGCAGTGTGTAGATACAACTCAGTCTGGTATAGGCTGGGTTTTTAAATTAGAGGGATAATATAAAGCTCCAGACTGTTATGGTCTGGAGCTTTAGGTTTTACTACTTAGACTTTTTAGTAGTTGGCTTTTTCTTTGGCGCCGCCTTCTTGGCTGGAGCTCGCTTTTTAGCGGGTGCAGCTTCTAGCATCTCCTTAGCCTTAGCGTGGTCAATATCTTCAGGTTTAGTGGTCTTTGGGATTTTGACATTCTTCTTGCCGTCAGTGACGTATGGGCCGTATCGCCCATTGAGAACCTTGATGCCATCTCCGAAGTCGGCAATGTTTTTAGCAGCTTCAGCCTTAAGCTTTTCATCGTAAAGCTCTAAGGCTCGCTCGTGAGTAATTGTAAGCGGATCCTCAGGCTTGATGCTGACAAACAGCTTGCCAACCTGGATGTATGGTCCGAAGCGACCAATGTTAGCTTTAATGTCTTGGCCGTCTTTAGTCTTACCTACTGTGCGCGGTAGTTTAAACATTTCAACCGCTTCTTCTAGGGTGACATTCTCAATCTTGCGACCTTCAGGTAGCGGCGCGAAGCGTGGCTTTTCTTCACCTTCAGTTGTACCTAGCTGAAGCATCGGGCCATAGCGGCCAAAGCGAGCTGTGATTGGCTGATTGGTCTTAGGGTCTATACCCACCTCCCTGCTCGCACCAACCTTAGAGCGATCGATGTCGCTAGACTCAATAATTAGCTTATGGAAAGGCTTGTAGAATTGTTCGAGCATTTTATTTCGCTCAAGTTCGTTGTTGGCGATCTGGTCGAAGTATCGCTCAACATCAGCGGTAAAGCCGTAGTCTACAATCTGATCAAAGTGCTCTATTAGGAAGTCAGAGATAAGTTCACCGCTAGGGGTTGGAATTAACTTACCCTTAGTTGAGCCGGTCTTTTCCTTGACTACTTCTCGTTCAACCTGAGATCCGTCATGGTTAAGTACGATAGTATCACGTGGCTCCCCTTCAGATATACCGCGCTCAACGTAACCACGGTCCTGAATAGTATTAATAATAGTGGCGAAGGTGCTTGGTCGACCGATACCTAGTTCTTCTAGCTTCTTAACTAGACTACCTTCTGTGTATCGTGCTGGTGGACGAGCGAAGGTTTGTTTAGCCTGAGCTGATTCAAGGTTAAGTTCATCACCAGCTGCAATACTTGGTAGTAGTGTCGCATCCTTCTTGGCATGGGTATAGACCTTGAGGAAACCGTCAAAGACTACTACTTCGCCCTTAGCTTCGAAGTTGTGCTTGCTTGAGCTAACTGAAATGGTGACAGTTGTCTTTTCTAGTTCAGCTGGAGCCATCTGGCTAGCAAGGGTGCGGCGCCTAATTAATTGGTAGAGCTTGTCGTCGTATTCATTAGAGCTACCCTTTTCAAGCGCAATGTTAGTTGGTCGGATGGCTTCGTGAGCTTCCTGAGCGCTAGCGTTCTTGGTTTTAAAGGCTCGAACTTTAACGTACTTCTCGCCGTAAGTCTCTTTAATGTAATTAGCGGCAGCAGCCATAGCTGGCTTACTTAGGCTAATTGAGTCGGTTCGCATGTAAGTAATCTTACCTTCTTGGTAAAGCTTCTGAGCGGCCGACATGGTTGCCTTAGAGCTAAAGCCAAGTTTTGAGTTAGCTTCCTGCTGTAAGGTTGAGGTGGTGAACGGAGCTGACGGGTTGCGAGTTGATGGCGAGGTCTTTACATCAGTAACACTAAACTTAGCGTCAGATAGACCCTCTAAGAATTCCCGTGCCTCTTCCTCTGTCTTGAAGCGGTGAGGTAACTCTGCTTTAAGAGTATCTCCCTCATGGGTCATCTCGGCAGTTACCTTAAAGTCGAAGGCGCCTTCGAAAGCGTTAATCTCACGCTCCCTTTCAACTACTAGGCGGACTGCTGGGCTTTGGACGCGACCAGCGCTCTTGCCGCCAGGTACTTTCTGCCAGACGACTGGGCTCAGTTCGAAGCCTACAAGTCTGTCTAGAATTTGACGAGCCTGCTGCGCTTGAACGAGGTTCATGTCTATATATGAGGCATTCTTAATAGCAGTCTCAACTGCGTCTTTTGAGATTTCGTGATACGTAATACGCTTAGTCTGTTTAGGATCTAAACCAAGCACCTCGCAAAGGTGCCAAGCAATCGCCTCCCCTTCTCGGTCGGGGTCGGTTGCGAGATAGATTGTGTCAGCTTCTTTAGCTGCTTTTTTAAGTTGAGTTACAACCTTTTTCTTTTCTGAGTCGACTTCATATTGAGTCTTAAACCCATTCTCTACATCGATCGGAGGTTTGCCATCTTTTGTCTTTTTAACGATACTTCGGATATGTCCGACACTGGATAGTACAGTGAAGTCTTTGCCTAAATATTTTTCAATTGTCTTAGCTTTGGCGGGGCTCTCGACGATAACTAAATTTTTTGCCATATAAATACCACTTTAACAAACGAGTTTTACTATTCAATACTATTAATTACTACACCCACCCATTTATATAGGGTTAAAGTCATAGATTTCGACCGTGTAAGTCAATCAGTAATTATTAACTAAAAGCTAAAAGATTTGCAAGTGTCTATTTTTATCTTCATACCTTATTAATAAGCAATTCAGTAAAAAGCGCTATAATACATATCTAGATTTAATAGCATGGCTTTGATATTAAGTTATGGAGTATTAACTTATGGCAAAACTCAAGCGCGGTGCGCCAGCAGCAAAGACAGTCATTATAAATGACGCTGATGAATATCTTTTACTAACTCGGGATAACCACCCTACTTTTGGATATGATCCAGATCTTCCTGGCGGAGCTGTCGATCCAGGTGAGACGCCGCTTGAAGGTGCCACTAGAGAGGTGTTAGAAGAGGTTGGGTTTGAAGTATCAGCTGATGAGCTAGAGCATCTATATACAGGTGATGAATACTCTTACCACCACACTATCTATCACCTATATAAATTAGTAGTTGAAGGTAGACCTGAGGTTAGTCTTAGCTGGGAACACTCTGAATATAAATGGGTCAGCCGAGAAGAGTTCTTGGAAGCTGCTAAGAGCGCTAACGATACATATATGAATATGGTTTATGCTGTGTTAACTAGGTAGGTTAAACAACTTAAAGCCAGTATTTAGTGCCATCACTCAGAGTGATGGCACTATTTTATATTTATTAATAACTTTATAACATTTTATAACATTGCTTATGCTTATATGTCAAACAGGGGTCATGTGAAACTGTGAAATATTTCACAGTGGTAATTTTATTTGCAATTTAACATTAAAGATGTGAAAGAGTGTTGACGTAGTACAATAAATATGCTAATATGAGAATCAATTGGTTGGCGTATGAGCTATCCAAATGCACCTTTTACCCCCTATTCTAACTTATGTTAGGTTATGTGCAATGTGCTTATAAAGTAATCTACCCTCCGCTTGTAAGCAAAAAGGCATTGCACATATACTAACCCCTTTAACTACCCTTTTTTCAAAGGCGGACCTCCACTGTTTTAGGCAAGTACGAGCATGTATTGACTTCTGTCAGGCGCACACCTTTAGGAGTTTTGGTCGTGACGCTTTGCCTTTAGTAGAGGAAGCCCGGGTGGGTTGAAGGGTGAAAAGGCGCCTTCGAGTGATGCCCACCCTTACTCGGAGGCGCTTTTTTGCTCTTTAAAGAGTTATGAATAGATTGGGTGAACTGTGTATCTTTAATCAGCGGATGGATATGTATTTTATAAACTGTAGCTAGTGTCTTCTAGTGATCCGTCGACGAATTCTTCAATCAGACCTGATGTAAATGGGAAGGTTTTATCGATGACGGTCCCCCACTCTTCTTGGCTAAATTTCTTTAGTACAAAGTCAGAGTCGGATAAGTGATTACGTAGATCACTATTAACTCCGATTCGAACTCTAGCGTAAGATTGCCCTATGTGGCTATTGAGAGACTTTATACCGTTGTTTCCGGCGTCTCGGCCACTGTGTCTGGTTCTGAGCTTGCCAAACGGCAGAGCGAGCTCATCGTGAAGAACTAATAGGTCTTCAGGCGATAGTTTATAAAAATCAATAATAGCTCGCGCGGCTTTACCGGTTTCGTTGTAGTAAGTGGTTGGTAGTACTAATAAGACTTTAGTGCCGGCAACTGTTACTTCAGCGATGTTAGCAAATAGCTTAGATTTAGGTTTAAAGACTACCCCCTGCTTATCGGCTAGCATAGCTAAAATATCCCAACCAACGTTGTGTCTGGTTCGGATGTATTTAGTTTCAGGATTGCCTTGTCCTAGGATTATCTTCATGCCGAGATGAGATCAGGCTAGAGTTGGCCTTCTTGTTCTTGCTTAGCTTTTAGTTTAGAGGCCTTAGTAATTGGCGCCTTGCCTTGAGCGATGCGCTCTTTATTGGCTTTGATTTGCTTTTCATCTCTAAAGCTAAACTTAATTGGTGTGCCAGCTAGGTCGTACTTATCGCGTAGGAGTCGCTCTAGGTAGCGCTTGTAGCTCCAGTGGACAAACTTGAGGTTGCTACCGTAAATCACGAACCAAGGCGGTGCTGTGTCGGTTTGAACCATATAGCGAAGCTTAGGATGTGTATTCTTAAGACCTGAAGGTGGGTGTTTTATAACAGCCTTCTGAAGGAGCACGTTTAGCTCACGTGTCTTGTATGTTTCTTGTCGCCTGTCGTGGATATCGAGAGATAGGTCGAATAGCTTAGTTACGTTCTGACCGGTAACTGAACTGGTGAAAATCAATGGTGCCCACGGTACGAAGTTGAAGTTATGAGCAATGCGAGGTGCTAGTGCGTCACGAGTGTAGGCGTCTTTATCTTCAACGCTGTCCCACTTGCTAACTACAATTACTAGACCCTTACCCGCTTCATCAATGATGCCTGCTAGGCGCTGGTCGAGCTGAGTGTTAAGTTCATTGACATCCATTAGTAGTAGGCAGATATCTGATTCTTCAATCGCTTGTAGAGTACGAAGAACTGAGAACTTCTCGATACCAACTTCTTGCTTACCTTGCTTACGAACACCGGCTGTATCTAGTAGTTCAATTGTGCGTGAGTTGTACTTTACTTTGACACGATTAATATCCCTAGTGGTACCAGCAATATTGGCTACTAGAGCCTGCTGCTTACCGGCAAGAGTGTTGAATAGGTTACTCTTACCAACATTAGGTCGTCCAATTAGGGCTACGCGAACCACTTCGTCGTCCTCTCGTTCGCGTGCTGGCGGAACAAGGTCGGCGATTGAGTCTAAGAGCTCATCAATACCTTGGTTGTGCTCGGCGCTGGTTTCGATCATGTCTTTAATGCCTAGGCGTTTGAATTCGTCCTGGCCAAGACTTCCCTTTTGATCAACCTTGTTGATGGCTAGGATAACCGGCTTCTTGCTACGAAGAGCTTTCTTAGCAACTGTACGGTCCTTATCGCTAACGTAAAGAGTGCTATCGACTACCACGATAATAGCGTCAGCTACTTCGGTCGCTTCAGTGATCTGCTCTTGAATTGATGCTTCGAATTCATCTTCTGGGTTCTTAAGGCCAGCTGTGTCGATTAGCCAGAATTGTTGGTTTTTGTGGGTTACTTTTCCAAGCACGTTATCTCGAGTAGTACCCGCTTCGCGAGCTACGATTGCTTGTTGTTTGCGCATCATACGATTAAAGAGCGAACTTTTTCCGACGTTCGCCTGCCCTACAATCGCAACTGTTGGTAGTGTTTTACTCATAATTACTCTAATTATAGCAATAAACACCTCTTATAACTAGAGAAATATATACAATATAACAATATTAAATTATTTCAACTAACAACTGGTACGTGATTTAGACAAATAAAAAGGAGCCAGTTTTACGACTTGGCTCCAGTGTCGACTAGAAGTTGTGATTCATAACCTTGAGTGGACGGCTAACTTGCTGAACGCCACTACCGCCTTATTGTACTCAGAGGCTAGGGATTTGAGCGTTGCTAGCGCCATAGTGTGAAGGTCTAGGGCGTTTTTGTAGTCAGACTCGCGCCATTCGTACATCTTCTTAGCCTGCTCCGCTTCCTTTTTGAGTTGCATATGCTTGCGTCGACAGCGATTAAGGAAGATGTTGATGTTGTTCATCTTCCTCTTGTTGTAGTAAGCGTCCTTAAGGGTGCTCGGGTTTGCATCTCGCAAGCGAAGCATAGTGGGCTTGTGCTTGTTGTAGTATTCTTTGTACTCCTCTAGGGCCTGTGCTGCTAGTGACTCGGTAAAGACCATCTCTTCCTTAGCCTTATTGAGCAGCTCTAGGGCTTCGCAGCGTGAATCCCATGCGTCCTGCTCAAAGCGTACAGCATGAGAAAGTGGCTCAAAAGACCTAGACATCCCGACGTGAAGTACATTAAGGCGAGATTCATATGCGGGCATGTTAGTCACCTACTTCTGTAAAGGTACGAAGTACATCGGTTGATGTATGAGGTTATTGTATAACAATATGATGATTTAGCAATATTTTAGTTACTGTGACTACTAGTGTTCGTAATGCCTGGTAGTGTTCACCACAGCAGTGTCGAAAAGAGGTTTATAAAGGCTTTGTAGGCTTATATTCCCCTTCTTTGAGTCCTTCTAGGGTGTAAGGTCCAAAGTGGGTTCTGTGTAGCTCTACGACAGTGTAGCCTAAGGCGCCAAAGGTTCGCCTGATCTGACGGTTTCGCCCTTCGTGCATGTTAACGTTCCAGCGCTTGCGCTCATCGTCTAGTCTGGTTAGTCCGAGCTTGCTTGGTCCGTCGGTTAATTGTACGCCAAAGTCTGCAATCATTTGCTGATGTAGCGGCGCTAGTGGTGCGTCTAAGGCGACGATGTATTCTTTCTGCTTACTATACTTAGGGTGTGTCATACGCTGCGTAAAGTCGCCGTCATCGCTAAGTAGGAGGATGCCTGAGCTATCAGCATCAAGTCGACCAACTGGCTTTAAGTGAGAGAGGTTATTCGGTAGTAGTGAGTAGATGGTTGGCGTTTCACCTTGTTGCTTACGGGAGCAGACATAACCGCGCGGCTTATGAAAAGCTAAATAAGAAAAACCATCCTTCTTATGAACTGGCTTACCAGATACTGTGACAGTATCCTGTTTGGTAATGCGAGCTCCAAGGATGGACTTTTCACCATTAACTTCTACTCTACCGCTAGCAATAAGATCATCGGCCTTTCTGCGTGAAAGACCGAGATGGAAAGCTAAGTACTTATTTAGACGAAATATTTCGTCAGAATTGTTATTGTCTTGGTGGGACATTGAAAGATGATCGGCTTTGGTCTACTACGTTAGGGTCAATCTGAAGAGGTTGCGGAGATTCGGTCGGTGCATGCTGCTGTTGAGGCTGAACTGGTTGCTGCTGCATCTGAGGCTGTGGAGTCGGTTGAGCTGGCTGAACCTGTGGTTGCTGCATCTCTGGTTGAGGCATTTGTGGAGCCTGCTGAGGTTGCATTTGAGGTTGTGTCTGCGGCTGCTGTTGAGGCTGTTCAAGCTGCTGAGTCTGTGGCATTTGCATTTCAGGCTGAGCTGGTTGCTGCTGTACCTCAGGTTGTGCCTGCGGCTGCTCTTGCTGCTGAGGAGCTTGAGCTTGAGCTTGTGGTTGTTCGTATTGCTGAGGTTGAGCTTCAGGAGCTGATTCGGCCTGAACCTGTGGCTGTTCAGCTGGAGCTGAAGTATCTGATTGCTCTAGTTCAGCTGAGATTCGGTCTGCGAGACTCATGCCGTTGTCTGCTGATGCTTGAGGCGCATCAGATTCAATTGGGTGAATAATCCTCTCACCTAGTGTTGCTGGACGAGGTGATGAGAATGGAGCTGTTGGCTGAGGTAATTGCTCAGGTTCAGGTTCGCTTGCTTGCTGCTGAGGCTGTTGAGCTGGTTGCTGCTGCGGCTGTTGCTGAGGCTGCATGCTGCTAAATTGAGGAGCTGCAACTGGAGCGTCGCCAAGAACTTCGTGGACAGTACGAACTACGTCCTCGATACCGACTTGAGATTTTACTAGGTATCGATCGGCGCCAAGCTTCTCTCCCCTATCCCTTTGGTCTTCTGAAGACAGAGCGGTCATCATTATAACCTTGATGTCTTTAGTTTCAGGTGTTGAGCGAAGAATATCTAGCATGTCAAAGCCACTAATCTTCGGCATCATCACGTCACTTACAATTAAATCTGGTTTTTCTTTTATAGCAGTTGCAAGTGCTTCCTCGCCATCGCCAGCCGAAACGATGTCGTAACCCTCGGCTAGAAGACGGACGCCGTAGATCTCGCGCAGGCTTTTATCATCTTCTACTAGTAAAATCTTAGTCATATTACCCTCCATTGTACTTAAGCTTCCAAAAAAATGCTAGAGCTAATCTTTCAGTGAACTCCCCTGTGATTATCGCGGTGCAATAAAGCGCTTCGGGTCTTTTTCAAGTTCAGATAAAGGTATGTTAGCACGCCTAATATTGGTGTGATTCATATAGGTTTGTGTCCCCTGCTGCGCTTGAGCTGGTACTTGGTTTTGCTGCACTTGTGATTGCTGTGTTGGTTGAACTGGACGATTCGCTTGCGATACTTGGATTGGTCTAGGGTTTTGGGCGTTATTTAGATTCGGTAGCTGAATCGGTTGAGGGCTCTGAGGTGGATGTTGAGGTTGAGCTTGTGGCTGAGGAGTTTGTACTCTTGGTAGTCCAACTGGCTGGTTTTGTGGTACTGCGTTAGGTCGCCTGGTTGGAGGTAGAGGTGTCTGCGGTGGCTGTTGTTGTGGCTGCGCAGGTTGCTGGTATTGCAGCTGAGGTTGCGGCTGCGGTGTTGGCGCTGGAGTCTGGATTGGCTGAGGAGGTGGGGTTGGTGCCGGTGTCGGGGTTGGGGCTTGAATCGGCTGAGGAGCCTGAGTTGGTTCAGGGGTTGGTGCTGGCGTAGGAGTAGTTGGTTGCGGCGTCTGAGAAGGACTAGGTGCTGACGTGGATAGTTCTGGGGGTAGAGTTGGCATCGGTAGAGGTGTTTCTGGTGTCTCTACTTTCTCGCGCTCAATTAGCATACTTGCCTTCTGGTGATCGATTCGAGGAATCTCAACAAAGAAGGTGCTGCCAGTTCCCACCGTGCTTTCTACCCAGATTCGACCGTGCATGCTTTCAGCTAGGCGGCGGCAAAGATATAGGCCAAGACCGGTTCCGCCAATCTCGCGGGTTTGACTGCTGTCGACTCGATAGAACTTTTGGAATAAGTGAGATAGGTCTTCTTCTGGAATGCCAAGGCCGCTATCTTTAACTAGGAAGCGAACAGTGTCGTTAGTCTCCCCTATTACATCAACTGAAATCTCTCCGCCTTCTGGAGTGTATTTAATAGCGTTCTCAACAAGATTATCAATCACCTCCCTTAAATGGCCACGATCGACGTGGGTATAAAGTACAGGAGCAATTACTGTAGAGCCAACTGTAGTTTTGTTGCCATCCGGCCTAAAGATAAGTTTGATGTCTTTTTCTTTAGCAGCTGACTCAAAGCTTTCTAGAATATCTCTAGCGAATGAGACGGTATCAATTACGCTAGGTTTAGAGTTTAGTTTGCCGTCCTCAGCTTTACTAATATCTAGTAGATCTTGGAATAGTCTTCCAAGGTGCTTAGCGGAGTCCTGGGCCTTCTGGATATACTCACGAGCCTTATCATCAATCTGAGCAGTATTAGGGTTTAGAGCAAGTCCTAGGTAGCCTTCAATGGCAGCAACCGGAGTTCTCATCTCGTGGCTAGCGGTTGAGATGAACTCGGCTTGTTCTCGCTCCTCGGCTCGTTCTTTAGTAACGTCTCTAAAGATAGCGATAGCACCCTCACCCAGGTCTGATCCGTCAGTTGGTGAAACGACAAAGTCGGTATCAATCTTTCGACCAGCCTTAGTAATGATGCGTACGTCATTGCTTCTAGTTTGCTGCGATGTATTAAGGGTTTTCTTAACTGGGTTTCGGTCGTCAGTTAGTTCAACTCCTTCTTCGTTCTCAATCTTGAGGACAGAGGAGAAGTGAAGCTTTAAGGCGTCGTCGGCATTCCAGCCAGTCATCTTTTGAGCAGCTGGGTTGATAGCGGTTATTTCACCAGTTTGCTTAACCACAATTACGCCATCACCGATTGCTTCAATAATAGTAGCGGCCTTGGTAGATTCTTTTTCAATCTGTTCATTTAGGTTCTTTACGTCTGGGTCATCGGCGTGGTTTTGATTAGCGTTAGATATCCAGAATATCCAGCTGATCAGAAGTGGCATCTCACCTGCTATGATGGCGACAATAATTTCATTAGCGCTAATCGTACCGTCGATAGCAAAAGTATAGATTAGATAGCCGTTAACGATTGCTAGAACTACTCCAATACCCCATAGGTCAAACAGTGCCGCCATGACTGCTACTACCATCCAGAGAGCTAGGTATGGTGAATGAATACCTCCTGTTAGTACGATGGTTGAGCCAATAGCAAGGATTAATAGTGAGTAAACTAAAATAGCTGCACCATTAGTCCACCGTAGAGGCGTTCGCCTGTATAGAATTGATGAGACAACTAGCGTGCCTACCGCAAGCCAACCTGAGATAGTTGGAATAGCTAGAGGACTAGGACTGTCTGAGTCAAATAAAAGACCCCATAAGAAAAGTAGAGATATGATACCACACAGTAATAACGACGCCTCTAGAATGCGCCGGTATTGGGTCCGTGA
>CAYZJK010000016.1:0-18782 GCA_964479125.1 uncultured Candidatus Saccharibacteria bacterium | reverse complement strand
GTCATGATGAGTCCAACAGTAGTCGTGAATTCGCAGTCTACTTAAACGCTTATCCTTACTTTTTATCATTCTGCTGGTATAGTTTCGCTTGGTGTTAAATACACTACTTCGGTTTAGCAATAGGGCTAAACCTGTTCTTTTACATGAAGGGAAGACTGATGATTCATAGGAGTTTTTGCATAGCTTCGTTTAGCTGGCTTTTCCAGCAATAAAGCTGAATAGCGTGCAGTGTACTGGCGATTAGGGCGACATTACTCGAAATGGTGCGCTTAGTCGCTTCTCCTTTTAGTAGTTTTTGGCTCAATAATCAGGTGATGTATTTCAACCGTCATAGAGTCCTTGGCTACTAAATGAATTAAGCCGTTTTGCTTCCGACTCATTTCAGTCACTAGCAGGTGTGACCGCTAGAGAAAATATAGTCGAACTGACTACCTCCACGTACATGGCTGGAGAACAACTCTTCAGTAATAGTCGCGGCTGAGCCATCGTTATAAAGATGACTTTCTTTAGCTAGAGTTTGGCTAATCCAGTCTTTATCGGACTACCTGGCCGATCGTATAGCTAAAAGATTCTGGGTGGCTGTCGAAGTGGACATTGGCTAGTCCTTTTTTACTAGAGGCGATAGGTGCTCCTCTTTTATAAGAGGTGGCTACTTTATAGCACAGTTTAGATACCGAGCCAAATAATATGAAAGTAGTTATGTTTTAAGTGTGTATAATAAATGTATATTATGCTGCCAAATAGAGAGGAACTATCCGAGCTATATCCTAGGCCTAAAACATACCAGGAGTTAAGAGAGCGTCAGAAGAGGTATGAGATTGAGAGTCGTCCGAAGCGAACTTCAGTTAAGGTCGGCACTTGTGTGACGCTAGGTGTATTAGGTGTATTTGCAACCTACTATTTAATTAATTATTTATTCCAGGAGGGGCTAAGCTCTCAGGCGGGCGTGATTTTTAGTGTCTTTTTTGCGATGTTTGTTTTAATGGTGTCGTTTGTAGTCTTAGGTTATCTTTATAGCATTGTCAGTAATATTATGCACCGCATGTTGGTATCAGACATTTTAATTAGATTTTGCTTAACTCTAATTATAGTAGGATCGCTAGTAAGCTTATTTACGGCCGCTGAGAACGGCTTTGGTTTACCAGCATTTATATTAATCAGTATACTTTGCTTTTTCTTCTCGAGTTTAGCCATGAGGCTAGTAACTAACAGTCAGTTAAAAGAAGATTAGGCAAGACTTATCCCATCCAGTAATAGTCTGTTTCTTGTTCTGTATACATCTACACGCTTAACTAGAACCAATCAGAATATATAATTTCATATATTTCATAGGGAATAGGGGGGGCAGATAGTTTAATATGACAAGACTACCGGTGCCCGACAGTGATGATGGAGTTTGGGGAAGTGTTCTAAACGATTTTTAGTGGTGGAGTATAACGAGGACGGTAGTCTGAGGGATGTTGCCCGATCAAGTGAGTTAGATTCTAAAGTAGACAATACTGCTGTTGTGCATAAATCTGGAGCAGAGACTATCTCTGGCACCAAGACATTTAACGCTAGTCCTGTTATTCCAGAGTCATATAACGACAATCATGCAGCTACTAAGTCATATGTTGACTCGAGCGCAGGAGCTGGTGCGCCTGATGCCACCGATACTTGGTTTATTGATCGCTTATGTATCTGATATGTTGCTGTCGCCTGAGTTGACAGTTCAAGCGCAGTATAATTTTGGAGGAGTTGATTTTGATAAAGAGGTTGATCTGATTGGCTTTAATCCGGAGCAGTTAGTCTTGGTCTTGCTGGCTCGTCTGAGTTCAGGATTGCTTGGTATGTTAATTCCATTACTAGCTAGCTTGAAGCGCAACCCTATGCGAGATCTTCGAGAAGACTAGAGTGACCCTCAGATCCATTAATTGAATCTAGATGAAACAAAATACCCAGCTCTAAGGCTGGGTATTTAATAATCTCAATGGTGACCTCACGGGGAATCGAACCCCGATTGCCAGGATGAAAACCTGGTGTCCTAACCGTTAGACGATGAGGCCAAAAACTCCAGATAATAATAGCAAGAATTTTAGGGTCTGTAAAGGGGTTAGCTTGCTCTATATCTTATCGAGAGGGTTATTGGTCTGTTTCTTTGATTTTTTCAGAGTAGATGGAGTGTAGCATCAGGTATTGTTCCTGAGCTGGAGACAGTTCTTCAACTGGCTCGCCACTAACTGAAAGAGGTAGTTCATGGAAAAAGTAACTTCTAGCCTCGAGCGTGGCTTCATCGTATCCGTAGCCCTCAATTGACGGGACGTTGTTAGAGTCGTTGTTCTCCATATTGCTTATCCTTATTATATACAGAGCTAGGAAAGGTAGCAATATAGGCTAGGATTTAGAGCTGGTATAATTGATATATGAAAAGCGTCAAAAAGCCTCTTCACGGCGTTAACCTTGGTGGTTGGTTAGTGTTAGAGCGCTGGATGACGTCAAGTCTTTTTAAGGGTAGTGAAGCTGCTGATGAGCTTGCTCTAACTAGGGAGAAGGGTGAGAGCTACATCCTTAAATGCCGCAAGCAGTTTATAACTGAGGCGGACTTTAAGTGGTTAAAGAAGAATAAGGTTGAGGCAATAAGAGTACCGGTTGGATATTGGATTCTAGAAAGCCAAGATGGCTACGTCGCCTCGCCAGAGATTTTAGATTGGTGCTTTAAGATGGCGAGTAAGTATAATCTTAAAGTACTTCTAGGTCTTCATGCAGCCCCGGGAGCTCAGAATAGAGCTGATCATGGCGGCAACGGGTTGGGTGAGAGACCGCGCTGGTTTAAAAGGCGGAATCGTATTAAGACAACCAAGGTTTTACTGCAGCTAGCTGAGCGCTATGGACAGCATCCAAGTCTTTGGGGTATTTCTTTACTGAATGAACCGGTTAGTCTAGGCCTTATTCGTTATCTAAAGCTTCGAGCCTGGACTAATAAAACAACTAAGTTACTCAGAAAAGTTCTACCCGACTCGATTAAGATTGTATTTAGTGACGCCTATCTATTTAGGCTTTGGTATAAAGTTCAGCCTAGCGAGACATTAGATATACATCACTACCAGTGTCATAGTAAGCGTGATAAGCAAATGACTAAGGCATCGGCTCATCTTTCAAAGCTAGGTCGTATATGGTGTTCTCGTCGCCATAAGCTAGGCAGTAGGCCGTACACAGTAGGGGAGTGGAGTGCAGTGCTGCCATCATCGGTTAATTCTACTTCAGCTGTAAAGCAACTTTATATTTCAAATCAGATAGAAAGCTTTAAGGGAGCTGAGGCGATATTTTATTGGAGCTATAAAACAGAACACGAAGGCGGCTGGAGTTATCGCTCGATGGTTGAGAAAGGTTTTGATTTCAGGGGTTAGGTCAGTAGAAGTGGTTCTTTAAAGGTGTTACACTAAAAGCATGAAGTTTAAAAGAACCAAGATTTTAGCCACTGTTGGTCCAGCAGTTAACTCGTACGAGGCACTCGACGAGCTTATGAATTCGGGCGCGAATGGATTTAGATTTAATTTTAGCCACGGTACATACGAGGAAAGGGTAGAGCAACTAGCCTGGATTCGTGAAGCCAGTGCTAAGCGAAATCGTCCAGTGGCTACTCTGCAAGATATCCAGGGTCCAAAGATTCGTCTTGGTATGCTTAAAGATGATATGCGCTATGACGTACACGAGGGTGATGAACTTATCCTTGAATACGGCATCGAGCATGATGGCGGCAATCGACTACCAGTTCAGTACAATCTAGCTGACAAGGTGATGGTTGGTGAGCCGATCTATCTATTTGACGGTAAGATTAACGCTGTAGTGACAGAGGTTCCAACCGACAAGGCTATTAAGATTAAAATCCAAAACAACGGCTTTTTAGCTAGTAAAAAGGGTCTAAACCTACCTGACACTAACTTTGATGGCGACATCCTAACTGAAAAAGATGTAGCCGACATTGAGTTCGGTGCGACTCAGGACTTTGACTACGTTGCTCTAAGCTTCGTTCAAAGCGAAGAAGATATCGAGTCTCTAAGGCAGCGATTAGTATCTCTAGGTTCAACTGCGCAGATTATTGCCAAGATTGAAACTAAGGCAGCGATCAAGCCAGATACACTACGCCGCATTATTAAGGCAAGTGACGGAGTAATGGTGGCACGTGGTGATCTAGCGGTTGAAGCTGGTCCAGAAGTTGTACCAGTCGTGCAGCGCCAAATTATCCAGCTTTGTCGTCGTTACGGCAAGCTATGCATCGTTGCTACTCAGATGATGGCAAGCATGGTAGATAGCCCAGAGCCAACTCGGGCTGAAATTAACGACGTAGCGACAGCTGTGATTCTTGGAACTGACGCCGTGATGCTATCAGAAGAAACTGCCATGGGTAAGTATCCAAAAGAAGCAGTTGGCTACATGCGTAAGACAATTATGTACACCGAGAAAAACCTTGCTCCAATGCCTCTCGATGACGTATTAAGTGAGAAGGTAACTAAATATAACTCAATCGCTTCTGCGGCAGTTCAGGTGGCTAAGAGTTTTGAGGCTGATGTGATCGTAGCTGAAACTCGCTATGGCACTACAGCCGCTTCAATCGCAGCTCATCGTCCGCTTCTGCCAATTATTGCAGTGACAAGTGAAGCTCGCACTGCACAACAGCTGGCACTAAGCTACGCTAGTCGACCATTTGTTCGCCCTGACGGCGAGCGAGCTGGCTATCAACTAGTTAAGGAGCTTAAGGAGCAGAACTACTTCGAGCTAGAGGCAGGTCGAAGTCTAAGGACTGTAATTGTAAGTGGTCGTCAGCCAGGCCTAACTGGAGGTACTGACACACTTAAGATTCGTGTTATAGAATAGTAGGTAACTAATAATAAAAAAGGGTGGGCTATGTTTGGTAAGCAGACAATTAAAGAGACTTCGCTAGAACGTTCTACAGTTCTAGTTCGTGCCGATTACAACGTTCCGTTAACAGATGGCGGATTAATAAGTGATGACTTTCGAATACGAGCCTCGCTACCTACCCTGCGTTACCTAAAGTCTCAGGGTTGCCGAGTGGTTATTATGAGCCACCTCGGTCGCCCTGAGGGCCAGCGAAGTGAAGAGTTTAGCTTACGTGCAGTGGCAACTCGTCTTTCTGAGTATCTTCACCAAGACGTTACTTTCGTCGAAGACTGTGTTGGTGAATCGGTTGAAAAAGCTCGGGCCTCAATGGTCCCGGGTGATATTTTGCTTTTAGAGAACTTAAGGTTTCATCCTGAAGAAGAAGCTAATGATATTGAATTTGCCAAGCAGATAGTTCAAGCAACTAGGGCACGCTTCTTCGTCCAGGATGGCTTCGGTGTAGTACACCGAGCGCATGCTTCAACTGACGCTGTTACAAAGCTGCTGCCAAGTGTAGCCGGACTGCTGTTAGACAGTGAGCTGAAGAATATTAATAAGGCAATCGAAAGCCCAGCTAGGCCTTTTTATGCTGTCTTGGGTGGCGCTAAGGTTAGCGACAAGATTGAAGTTATTGAATCTTTCGTCCAGAAAGCTGATCGTATCTTAATCGGTGGAGCGATGGCTAATACTTTTCTAAAGTATAAAGGCTACTCAGTCGGTAAAAGTAAGGTCGAGGATGGTAAAGAAGATGTTATTCGTTCGATTTATGAGGCGGCCGCGGCTAAGGTTGGTCAAGATAAAGTGGATGAGTTTATAGTCCTGCCTGTTGATGTGGCAGTGTCGGGTTCGGTTGCCGGGCTGCGCCGAACAGTTAAGCTAGATCAAGTCCCAGATGAGGATATGATTCTAGACGTCGGTGATGAAACGATTGAGTTATTCGCCGAAGAATTAACCAAGGCCAAGACCATCATCTGGAACGGTACACTTGGTATAGCCGATAAGCTGCCATTCTCACATGGCTCAGCTAGGGTTGCATTAGCGATGGCTACAAATAAAGACGCTACAACTGTAATTGGTGGTGGTGATACAGCTGATTTTGCTATTAAGTGGTCGGATCGAGACACTTCAGTCTTTACACATGTCTCAACTGGTGGTGGAGCTAGCCTAGAATTAATGTCTGGACGCGAGCTACCAGGCGTAGTGGCGTTGCGAGATAAGCCTGAATAATATACACTCTAAAGTAGAGTAACCATAAGCGGTATACATTATGAATAAAAAGAAATACATTATCGGCAACTGGAAAATGAACCTCAATACACACGAGTCTAGCTTGTATCTTCATAAGCTAGAGAAGAGCATTCAAGCTCGTCGTGATGTTCAGATAATAGTTGCCCCAACAACACTAACCCTGCAGTCACTTAGCATGCAGGTTAATCGACATAAAATAAAACTAGCAGCCCAGAACTTTTACTGGCGTGATTTTGGTCCATACACTGGTGAAGTGTCAGCTACGCAGCTACGTGGCATTGTTGACTATGCCATTGTTGGACACTCTGAAAGGCGGCATCATTTCCACGAGGGTGGACGAGATATCCGTGAGAAGGTGCAAGCAGCACTACGAAACAATATTACACCAGTTCTTTGCGTGGGTGAAACTCAGTCCGAGCACTCAAACGGCGAGACTAATGACGTACTGTACGACCAGGTGATGGCTGGTCTAGCTAATACTACTAGCCGAGATGTTAACAAGGTAATTATCGCTTATGAACCTGTCTGGGCAATTGGTACTGGTAATAACGCCACTACGACTGATGTTAAGAAAGCTATTAAAACTATTCGTGGTCAAATTAGGCACTTGTTTGGTGAGAAGGCTGCTGAAGAGCAGGTTATTCTTTATGGTGGTAGTGTGACACAAGATAGCGCATCAGATTATCTAAAGACTGAAGGTGTTGGCGGGCTGTTAGTTGGCGGTGCTAGCCTTAAGCTACACGAATTCCTAGCGATTGCAGAAAAAGCTCATAAGGTAGATGAGGAATAGGTAGCTTGAATGCGAGATCTTGATTTTGACGAGTTAGACAAAGCAGTAAAAGCGGTTATGAGCGAAAGTGGCATTGCTGGTTCAGACGTTAACGTGAATAGTCAGAAGAGTGTGAGCGCTAGTACTGGCTCTGGTTCAAATTCTATTCCAGTCACTCATGCTCCGTCTGCAGCTCCAGTTCATAAGGGTCCGCTAGTTGGTGGTTCAAAAGAGAGCTTTCGTCCAGCTAAGCGCAACCGGCTATTTATGGATGTGAAGCCACCGGCGAATAAAGATCTGCAATACGTGAATCCACTGGTAGATAATGACGATAAGGACGAGGGTGAGGGCCGGAAGCTATCTCAAAACGGCTTTAACTCCCGTGTCTTTGAGCCTGCTAAGGAAGAGCCGAAGGTTGAAGAAAAGCCAGTAGAGGAAAAGGCTCCCTTTGAAGATGCCTTTGCATCACTTCAAAATGAAGTGAACGCCCTAGGAATTGAGGATAAACCAAAGACTGACCCGCTTACGCTAGAGACGCCTAAGGAGGATACTCCTAGGGAAACTGAGGGTCCTGAGGAAGATGTTTCTTTCTCTCCGTTCCTTTCAAGCGTAGCAATTGATAAGCGACCACTAGGCGGATACAGCGACGATAAGCCAGTTGATACTCCAGCGCCTACGTCACCAGAAACTACAGGTAAAAGAAGTGCAAATGATTTCTATGGCCTAGATCCATTAGCTGATATGACCATAGAAGATATTGACGCGACGATTGTTGACCCAGAGGGTATTAGCTCAGAGAAGGATGCTACTCCTGTGCCAGTAAAAGAAGAAGGTACTAATAAGACTCTTAGTGAGTTAGGTTCACGTATTGAGCGCGAGCTTAATGGTGAGTCGACTGACGATGAAAGCCCTGACGGACACGCTGAACTAGTTCGGCGCGGTAAAGATGGTCAGGACGAGCCAGAAGTATCTAAAGACGAGTTCCACAAGGAAGCGCCAATCTACCAAGAAGAAGAGGTAATTGCTGATTTTGATGCTAAGTTTTCTGATGCTGAGGTAGATGATCCGAACGATAAAATTATTGCTGAATCGATGGTGGCAATTGAATCCGCTAAGTCAAAGCAAGAAGCTGAGTTTACAGCTAAGTCTAAAGATCTTGAAAAGAAGACAGTCGAGCAGCCAAAAGAAACTCCTGAGTCAGTTAAGGAAGAGGGGGCAGGGGCGCCAGAGCTTGAAGGGGAGCCGGTTAAGGAGCTGACTGCAGAAGAAAAGCTAGGTGCGATGACTATTTCGCCAGACGACGACTCTGTGTCTGTTGAACAGGTGGCGTTAATGGAAGAGTCGATAGCGGCTCAGACTGAAGGTCCAACCGAGCAACCAAAGAAGCGGGGTCTACTAGGCAAGGTTAAGCCAGCTGTCAAAGATAAGAAGGAGAGTGTAAAGTCACAAGATAAGCCTTCAATCTTACGTGAAGGTGGTCCTGGATCAATCCAGCCACAGTACCGAGCTTCAGCTGATGCTTTTAAGACGGATAAGACAGAACATAGTACTTTTAATCCAGACTCATTCGCTATGCCAGTTGGCACTAAAGTCAAGCCCACTAAAGGTATTTCGCCGGTAGTTATGGCAGCAGTTGCTATTGGTGCGGTCGCTGTTGGTGTTGGTGGTGCTTTTGCACTGTTCTACTCAGGGCTAATCTAGACCGACTCAGACTTAATTGGCGTCTTGCTGTATAATATAGATGATGAGTCACATTCTTGAGGGGTTAAATGAGCAGCAGCAAGAAGCGGTTACTACTACAAGTGGGCCGGTCTTAGTTTTAGCTGGTGCTGGTAGTGGTAAGACAAAAACTCTAACCCACCGAATTGCATATATCTTAGAAAATGAGGACGTTTGGCAGTCTAATGTACTGGCTGTAACGTTTACAAACAAGGCAGCTAAAGAGATGCGAGAGCGTCTAGGAGCATTGCTAGGTGAGAATCCTGGTAGTTATAGCTTTATGCCTTGGATGGGCACCTTCCATAGCATCTGCGTGCGTATTCTCAGGCAGGATGCGACTGCGCTTGGCTATCCTAATAACTTCGTTATTTATGACGAAGATGATCGGCGCGGCTTGGTTCGTCAGGTGATGAAAAACCTAGGTGTAACCGATAAAGAGATTAAGCCAGCGGCGGTCAGTAGTATTATTTCAACGGCAAAGAATAAACTGCAAACACCTGATGAGTACCTATCCCTAGCACGCGGCCCTAAGGCTGAAATTATTGCTACGGTTTATAAGGGGTATGAAGCGGAGCGTTCTAGGGCTAGAGCTCTAGACTTTGATGATTTGCTACTTGAAACGGTTCGGTTGCTGAAAACTAAACCTGAGATTCGAAAGAAATGGCAGGAGCAATTTAAGTTTATTTTGATTGATGAGTATCAGGATACTAACGCCGCGCAGTACAACATTGTTCAGCTGCTTTTAAACCAGGATAAGAATATTTGTGCGGTTGGTGACGACTGGCAGAGTATCTATAGTTGGCGTGGGGCTGACTTTAGCAATATCTTAAACTTTGAACGCGACTTCCCGGGCACTAAGGTGATTAAGCTTGAGCAGAATTATCGCAGTACTGGATCGATCCTACAGGCCGCTCAGGATGTAATCGAGCGGAACTTTAACCGTAGTGAGAAAACACTTTGGACTGATGAGGGCGAGGGTCTACCGGTTAGAATTTATCGAGTCGAAGATGATATGCGCGAAGCAGCCTTGGTGGCTGATATGATTCGCGAGCAGGTTGATACAGGCCAGCGTAAATACGATGACTTTGCTGTTCTTTACCGGACTAATGCACAGAGCCAGGCGTTTGAGCGGGTGTTATCAAGGCAGCACATCCCAACCAGGATAGTTGGCGGTCTACGTTTCGTTGACCGGGCGGCAATCCGCGACATGCTTGCTTACTTAAGACTATGTTTCCAGCCTCATGACCTATCTAGCTTCTTAAGGGTAGTTAACGTGCCGGCCAGAGGAGTTGGTAAGGTTAGCCAGGACAAGTTTATAGCTTGGCAGCAGGAGAGTGATCAAGATATCGTCTCAGCAATGAGTGCAATCGAGCAGACTAACCGAGTAACGGGGCGGGCTAAAACTTCACTGCTCAAACTTGGCGGTCAGTTAAGGCAGGTTCAGGCCATGATTAAAGACGGGGTTGGTCCGGCTGAGTGTCTAGACTTTATTTACCGGACAATTGGCTACCGTGAATATCTTGAATTAGATCCATTAAAGTCAGTCGACAATATTGAGTTAGTTGGTCAGCTTATTTCAGATGCTAAGCAGTATGCGGATGTTCAAACCTTCCTAGAAGAGTACGCTTTAATGTCGAGTATTGACGAGCACTCTGATGATGGAGCAGTTACCTTAATGACGCTACACGCAGCTAAGGGTCTAGAGTTTCCAGTCGTGTTCTTAGCAGGTCTTGAGGAAGGTATCTTCCCGCACTCAAGAGCAGTGGACGGCATGGAGGACGACATCGAAGAAGAGCGTCGCCTTTGCTATGTCGGTATGACTAGAGCTCGTCAGGAGCTATATATTAGCTGTGCTTCAAGTCGACTTCAGTTTGGTCAGCGAAAATATAACGATCCTTCTCGATTCCTAAAAGACATGAAGAGCGCGATTGATGCGGGCAGGCAGTCTTCTCCTTACCAGGAAGAGGTCTACGTGCCGGACGACTCAGCTTTCGACTATTCAGATATTCCAGTTGAAGACGGGGCGCGTGTACGGTCATCGCTATTTGGCGACGGTACTGTGACTGAAGTTGACGGTGGTGCAGTGGTGGTTGAGTTTGATAGCGGCGCTAAGCGTAAACTTAATATTGAGTACGCACGACTAGAGCTGTTGTCTTAATGTTTTGGGGAATTTATTACAGTTTAGTGGTAACACTAAAGCCTTTTGCTAGGTTGGGTTTGAAGATATTTTCAGGCTTTACTGAGACTAAGCGAGCAAGGGTCTTGGTTCATCGTGGCGGTCAGGTTTTACTAGTTCGTGACATCTTTAGTGGTAAGCAGTGGAGTATGCCAGGCGGTGGAATTAATAAAAATGAAGCTTCTGAGGTTGCTGCTGCTCGTGAGATGTTAGAAGAGATTGGGGTTGAAATAGATCCTAGTGACCTTCGGTATCTGGAAGACGTTGAGCGCTATACGGCTGAGGGTCAAACTTACAATGCAGTGCTTTATGCCTACGAGGTGAAGGGCGAATTTAATCTTAAGGTGTATAAGTGGGAGATAGTTGAGGCGAGGTGGTTTAATTTAGCCGCTATGCCACCAGACCGTGACAGCTCTGTTGACGTCGCGATTAGGTCATTGAGGCAGGGTTAGAAAACTGGTATAATGAGCGAAGTTGTTTATGAAAATTGTAAGTGATAATCAAGTGTTTCATAACTGGATACTTCGCGGGGTGGCTGCTTCTCTACTAGTATCTCTTATTGTCTTTGGTGGCAGTTTATTAGCATCAGCTAACTCAGAAGACGGCACTAAACTAGATGCTGGTCAGCGGATTGTGACCGTATTTGATAACGGTGAAAGAAAGACTATTGTCACTAAATCTAACTCTGTGGGCGAGGCGCTAGCTCAGGCGGATATTGAAATCGATACCCATGATGTAGTCGAGCCAGCAATCGATACTAAATTTGATACGACCGACTACACTATTAACGTATATCGCGCCCGACCTGTATTGGTTGAGGATGGCATGCAAAGAGAGTGGGTGATGTCACCGGCTCTATCAGCACGAGAAATTGCTGCTGAAGCACCACTTGAGACCGAGCTTCGAAGTGAGGATGTAGTTAAGTTTATCGACAATACTGAAACAGCGGTTGACGGTATTAGCGCTGCGGTGGCAATTGACCGAGCAGCTGAAGTGAACATTATTCTTTATGGCGAACCTGCTAAGCTCTACACTCAGGCTAAAACGATTGCTGAACTTCTCAAGGAGAGAGGTATTGAGTTAGCTGAGAACGATACCATCACCGCTGATCTAAATGCACCGATTGAAGAAGGTATGGCGTTTCAGATTTGGCGAGACGGTGTCCAGGCTTTAACTGAAGAACAAGACATAGAGTTCCCAGTTAGAACTGTTCAAGACGCCGATAAAGACCCTAGCTATCGTGAGGTTCAGTCTGTCGGTAAGCCAGGTAAGAGGACTGTAACTTATGAGGTGACTATGCGGGATGGACAGGAAGTATCTCGAACTGAAATCCAAAGTGTAACTACACTGGAGCCAGTCGAAGAAGTAGTCGTTGTCGGTGCTAAGTTTAAGTACCAGGGCGGTCCTTTAACCGAAGAGCAGATTAATGCTTTAGGTCAGTGTGAGAGTAAGATGACTCCTACCACTAACACTGGTAATGGGTTCTACGGTGCTTTCCAGTTTATGCCTTCTACCTGGCGTAGCGTGGCTCCTGCTCCTTACAATACTATGCTGCCAAGTGAAGCGCCATTGGACGTACAGAAGCAGGCTGTCCAAAACCTATTATCTCGATCCAGTATCTTTACTCAGTTCCCAGGCTGTGCCAATAAGATGCGCTCACAGGGTATTCTCTAATGGCGTTAAAAAATAAGAAATCACTAGGACAACACTGGCTGCGTGACCGAGACGCCTTAGAGCATATTGCTGACTGTGGTGATGTCGATAGTGGTGACACTGTGGTCGAAGTTGGCCCTGGATTAGGTACGCTTACTTCAGTTCTCCTTAAGCGAGCAGAAAAGGTGGTTGCTGTTGAGTTTGATCAAGACTTAGCGCGCAAGCTACCAGGTCAGTTTCCGGGTAAAAACCTAGAGGTAGTGTCTGGTGACTTTTTAGAATATTCAACTCGTGACTTGCCGGCTGGCTATAAAGTAGTGGCGAATGTGCCTTACTACATCACCAGTAAGATTATTCAAAAGTGTCTAACTGACGAGAACCGACCATCTAAGGTTGTGTTGTTAGTTCAAAAAGAAGTAGCCGAGCGAGCTGTAGCTTGGGATGGCTCAATGAGTGTTCTGGCTGTGAGTGTGCAGTTATATTCTGACGCATATCTAGGCGATATAATTGAGGCAGATTTATTTACTCCGCCGCCAAAGGTAGACTCTCAAGTTCTAGTGCTAGACCTTAAAGATCCGGAGCTGCCGGAAGGGGTTGATGAGAAATTATTCTTTAGAGTGGTGAAGGCTGGCTTTAGTGCCAAGCGCAAGAAGCTACGCTCTAGTCTAAGCGGTGGATTAAACCTTGATAAAGATACTTTAGAGGCTATTTTAGAGCGTGTTAACATCTCTGGAGATGATAGAGCGGAAAGACTTTCTATCGACGACTGGAAGCGTTTAGTCAGCGCCGTCAAAGACAACCTGTAGTAAACTTTGCTATACTAAAGGTAATGGCAAAGTCACGATTCTATATAACCACCGCCACTCAACACATAAAGGGTAGGCCCGAACTAGAGGATGTTCAGGATCAGTTGTTCGGCGATATAGTCGGACGCTACTTGAGGCAACAAGGAAAAGACGTAAGGTTACAGGTCGGTACAAACGAACTAGGTACTGGCGTAATGTCGGCTGCGAAAAGAGAAAACTTAAATCCAATTGAATACGTCGAACGCGAGTATCCAGCCTACGTCGAACTGGCTGCTAAGATGGATATTAACTATACCGACTTCATTCGAACAGCTTCTCAATATCATCATGAAGCTACACAGTATATTTGGCGCAAGCTTTCACCGTACTTATATCTACGCGAGTATGAAGGTTGGCATACGGACGGTGAAGACGCATTGGTTAACGACAAGACAGCGTCGCAGCACAGTGGTGTTTCACCAGTGACTGGAAAACCCTATGAACGTATTACTGAGCAGAATTATTTCTTCAAGCTGAGTGGATTTACGCCAAAAATTCGTGAAGCGATTGAGTCTGGTGAGGTAAAGATTGAACCAGAAGAGCGCAAGAATGAAGTAATTGCGATGATTAATGAAGGTGTAGAAGATATTAGCTTCTCACGTTCGGCAGCGCTACATAGTTGGGGTGTACCTGTACCAGATAACCCTACCCAAACAATCTATGTAAGTATCAGTGCTCTAGCAAGCTATCTTTCAGCGATTGGCTATCCAGACCGAGCTGATGACTGGCAATCATCTTGGCCGGCCGACATTCAGGTGGCGGGTAGAGATACTATCCGCTTCCACGGTATTATCTGGCTTGGTATTTTAATCGCCCTAGACTTACCATTACCAAAGCAGATTGTCTTTAGAGGCAATATTACCTCTGGTGGTGTTAAGATGAGCGAAGAGGCGAATAATATTATTGATCCTCGGGAGCTAATCGATACTTATGGCACGGATGCGTTTAGGTATTACATTGCTAGACATACCGACACTCTACTTGATGGAGATATCACCAAGGAGAGATTTGAAACTGTTTATAATACGGAGCTAGCTAACGAGCTAGGAAACTTAGTTCACCGTGTGGCGAGCATGATTGAACAATATCAGTCGGGTGTCTTAGGCGAGATTAAACACGGTGAGCATGACATCCAGCTATACCGAAACGCCATGAAAGAGTTTAACTTCAACGAAGCTCTGGAGCGAGTTTGGTCTAAGATTCGTTCGGTTAATTATTATATCGACACAGTTAAACCATGGGAGATAGCGGCTCGTAAAGAGACCGATCAAGAAGCGGCTGATGATGTAGTCAATATACTTCGTAACTGTACAGGTAGTATTCTTCAAATCGCTGATCTATTAGTTCCGTTTATGCCAGCTACCGCCCGACGTATCCACGAAATATTTAGTGCTGAGATGATTTCATCAGACAACACAAATCTGTTTCCTCGTATCTACAAATACACTGAAGATACACGAGTAGACAAAGGAGAGTAATAATGCGCTTAATAGACACTCATTGCCACGTTCACGAGGCTGATTATCCAATTGAAGCCAAAGAGGTTCAGGATAAATCTTTGGAGAAAAACGTCGATACAATTATCTGTGTCGGTACTTCAGTCCGCAGTTCTCGCGAAGCAGTGTCTTACGCCCTGGCCCACAAGCACGCCCACTGTGCAGTTGGTATTCATCCGCATGACTCATACGAATCAACGGCTGGGATTAACTGGATCTTAAAAGAGATGCAGCCACGCAATAAGATTGTTGCAATTGGAGAGACAGGTCTTGATTACTACTATGAAAACAGCCCAAGGGCAATGCAGATGAAACGCTTTGAGGAGCAGCTGCAGCTAGCTAGGGATTATGGCTTACCGGTGATCTTTCATGTGCGAGATGCTTTTGATGATTTTTGGCCAATCGTTGATAATTTCAGTGGAATTAGGGGAGTGTTGCATAGTTTCACTGATACGATGAAGAATGCTGAGATCGGGCTTGGTCGCGGGTTTTTAATCGGCATGAACGGCATAAGTGTCTTCACGAAAGATCCTAAACAAATTGAAATGTATGACCAATTGCCACTCGAGTCAATTGTATTTGAAACCGATGCACCTTTCTTGACACCTCCACCACATCGTGGTAAGGTAAACATGCCAAGTATGATATATGACATAGCTCAATATCATGCAGAGCGTAGAGGGTTGTCCGTTGAGGAAATATCTCACGCTACAACCTCGAACGCTCAAAGACTTTTTGGCGTTTAAAAGTGGAGTTTTAATAAGCATGAGAAACCAAGATTCTTTTAGTTTTGGTGCCAGTAATGAATTTCTAAATCCTTACGAGCAACTAAACTCACCAGTGCTAGAGTATGAAACACTGGAAGCTTTTGATACGCCCGCGCCTACACCAACCGAACAGCCAGCCACACCAGAGCAATATCCGAATGAGATTGAGCATGAAGCAGCTGCTCGGATTTTAGGTTTGGGCTATTCAATTCAAGGCATGAGGAATAAGAAGTTAAACCCGGAAGGAGACGGACGTGGTTAAAGTTCTTAATACAATCATCCGTCTACTAATTGGCACTGAAGATGACATCGTTACTTCACGCTCGCTAGGACTGGATAAGAAGGCCATCTCTAAGGCTATTAAACAGCAGTCAGGCAGTAAGCTAACTGAGCGTGAACTAATTCAAATGGAGAGCGAGATTGGCTCGCAGTTATTCGGTCAGATTCCGTCTGGTGGCAGACGTGAGTTCTTTAACCTTGATCCTTCAACTTGGATTTATTATGACGAATGGGTTGACGAGCTGACAGGTAAGCGACAAAACCTGACTCTTCGTTATGAGGTTCATCACAATGGAATCCTTAAAGTTAAAGAGGGCGCTCGTTATGAATTTATCCATGGTGAGGAGTTAACTAACTTCATTACTGCTACAGAAAACTATTACAAGCACGTATCGGAACGCCTTTATAACACGCCAACTTTAGCTGCTTAAGTCAATACTGTATAATGATATGATGATGACTTCTCGAGTAGTTAACTTAGATTATGCCGCAGCAACCCCGATGGATCCGCATGCACTAGAGTGTATGTTGCCTTACTTTACTGAGTTTTACTACAATCCATCTAGTCCATATCTACCTGCTCTAGAAGTAAAGCGTAAGTATCAGGAATCTAAAGAGGTGATAGCTCACTCAATTGGCGCCTCAGCTGATGAGTTAATTATGACCGCCGGTGCAACTGAGTCTATTAATATTGCCATCCATAGTGCTGGTGAGGTAGTGGCTTGTAGTCGGATAGAGCATGATAGTGTCTTTAAGTCAGCTCAAGCATATGGCCAGGTACAAGAGATTAAGCCTTCTACAGATGGTAGGATTACATCAGAAGCTGTTCGAGCGGCAATTAATGATGATACGACTCTAGTAAGCGTGGCGATCGCTAACCATGAACTTGGTACAGTTCAACCTCTAGCTGAAATAGCTCAGGTGGTTAAAGACGTTCGTATGGATCGAAAGAGCCGAGGCATTGAGAAGGAGATTCTTTTTCATAGCGACGCATCTCAAGGCTTAAGTCTGCTCGACATTAACGTAGCTCGTCTAGGTCTAGATCTACTAACCCTTAATGCCGGCAAGGTATATGGGCCGAAGCAGGTTGGACTACTCTGGGTTAAGCCAGGTGTAATAGTTAGGCCACTTTTAGCTGGTGGCGGACAAGAAGGCGGAATTAGAAGTGGTACCGAGAACGTTGCCGGCGTGATTGGTTTTGCCGAAGCTCTTCGGCTAGCTGTTAAGCGTCGTAAGCAAGATCTAGAGAGGGCGCGCAATAATGTATCTATTCTAAAAGAGATTATTAGCGACAATGTTCCGAGTGCTGAATTTTTAGCACCAAAAAAATCTGCCTTGGCTAATTTCCTGCACGTCGTATTTCCTGGTGTTGATGCCGAGAGGATAGTGTTCATGCTAGAGGCTAAGGGTGTTTACGTAGCGACTGGTAGTGCTTGCGCTGCTAATAAGGGTACTGGTTCAAAGGTTCTAAAAGCTATCGGAGCGACTGAAGCTCAGATTAACGGAAGTCTCAGGCTTTCAGTTGGTCGAGCTACGACAGAAGACGATGTTCGTTATGCAGGTGAGGCTATTGTAGAGGCTGTTAAAACAGAAATAGCGAGAGTGGAGCAGCAATAATGATAAGAGTAGTGATCGTGGTGCTGGCACTAATCGCGGGCACGCTTCTTTTAGGTGCCTACTTATCGCCGGATGATTTAAGGGCTTGTAGTTCAACTCCGACCAATGAAAATGGTGAGTGTATGAAGGCTGATGCAATTGTAGCGGTTAGCGGCGGCGACACTGAGGGGCGAACTAGAACAGCAGTCGATCTATTTCAAAAGGGCTGGGCTGATAAAATTATCTTCTCAGGTGCAGCTGCTGATAAGACAGGTCCAAGTAATGCGGCTGTGATGCGCAATATTGCCATTGAGGCTGGAGTGCCAGCTACAGCAATTTTGATTGATGATGTTTCGAATAATACCAGGGAGAATGCTGATCAGACCATGTCGCTAATCGAATCCCAAGGGATTGAGACAATTATCTTAACAACCTCACCTTACCATCAAAGAAGAGCGAGTATAGAGTTTAGTCGAGCGGCGATGGGACAAGTAGAGATAATTAACCATCCATCATCTGAGGATAAGCACTGGCCAACATTTTGGTGGATTACACCTAATGGGTGGCGATTAGCAACTGGCGAACTAGGAAGAATTATAACTGTACATTTAGGAATTGGAGCATGAGTAAGCAGCACGTATATGTAGGAATGAGTGGTGGAGTAGACAGTAGTGTCACGGCTGCTTTACTGATTGATCAAGGCTATAAAGTAACTGGAGTCTATATGAAGAACTGGACCCAGGACTTGCCCGGTATGATTTGTCCATGGGCGCAAGATTTAGCTGATGCTAAAAGAGTGGCGGTTCAGCTTGGAATTGATTTAAAAGTTTATGATTTCGAAGAGCAATACCGCGACCGTGTAGTTGGTTATATGATAGATGCTTACCGTGATGGCTATACACCTAACCCGGACATTATGTGCAATCAAGAGATTAAGTTTAAGCTTTTCCTTGAAGCTGCACTTGAGGACGGAGCTGATTTGGTAGCGACCGGTCATTACGCTGCCACCGAAGATGGTCAGCTCCTGCGGGCGGTCGATGAGATGAAGGATCAAACCTATTTCCTTTATCGAGTTAAGAAAGAGGCTCTAGAGAAAACTCTGTTCCCACTCGGCGGCATGGAAAAGTCTCGCGTACGAGAAATTGCTAAAGAAAAAGGCTTGTTTACAGCTACTAAAAAAGATAGCCAAGGTATTTGTTTTGTCGGTAAGGTGGGTATTCGTGAGTTCCTTAATCAGTATGTAGAAACCAAGCCAGGTCCAATTATCGAAAAAGAAACTGGCAAAAGTCTAGGTGAACACGACGGTGCTATCTTCTTTACGGTAGGGCAGAGGCATGGTCTAAACATTGGTGGAGG
>CAYZJK010000015.1:17473-20113 GCA_964479125.1 uncultured Candidatus Saccharibacteria bacterium | reverse complement strand
TTCCTTATCCGTAACAACCTTAACCGTACAAGGAACTAGCATACATAAGAAGTTGTGATGTTTTGGCAGGATATCAAATGGACCAGTCTCGTTCTCAGCGCTTACGCTTGAAGCCTGACCTTCGAAATAGACTTGAAACGGAGCATAGACCTTTACTTGCATTAAAGGCTTGCCGGTCTTAGCTTCACTCTTCTTTCCTATCACTTACCGATTATCTCCTCAATACCGGCTAGCGTACTTTCACGTGTGTGATGCTCACCTGGAATACCGGTCATCTTCTCCATCACGTTAAAGCTCTGAGTAAAGAAGTCCATTAACTTCTTAGCGTTCATGTAGTCTTCACGGTCTTCACTAGAAAGCTCACTCTCACCAATAATCGCTACAATACCTTTAAGTGATTCATACTTCTGTAGAATCTTAGCTACGCGCACACTCAAGTTATAGTGCCTCTCGCCAACAATCTCTGGTGTAAGTAGACTAGAGCTTGAAGCGTTAATATCTACCGCTGGACGGCGTCCCTGGGCCGCTACAGCACGACTTAGGGTAATAACACTGTCTAGCTCATGCTGAATCATTTGTACGGCTGGGTCGCTGGTATCGTCAGCTGGAACGTAGATGGTCTGCAGGGCTGTAATTGAACCGTTTTCGTTAGTAGTTAAACGGTCTTGAAGCGCCTTAATATCTGAGAAAATAGTTGGCTCATAACCACCCTCGGATGGTGTTTGGTCAATAATGGTCGACACTTCGTTTCGAGCCTGAATGTAGCGATACATGTTGTCGGCGAAAAGAAGAATATCTTTCTTAAGGTCGTCCCGGAAATACTCCGCTAGCGTAATCGCACTCAAACCAACCAAAGAACGTTGGACTGGATTCTCATTCATCTGCCCAAAGAACATGGCGGTAGTTTTTAGAAGATCGTTATCTTCAAGTGTTTTATGAAGTTCATGACCCTCTCGAATACGTTCACCAATACCAGCAAAGATACTAAGTGCACCAGATCCAACCGCAACGTTGTTAATCATCTCCATAGTAAGAACGGTCTTACCAACACCAGCACCACCTACAATGCCAATCTTGCGACCCTTAACGAACGGGGTGAAGAAGTCTAGAACCTTAATACCGGTTTCAAGGATTTCATCCGGCCGATTCTTTAGTGAAGTTTCCTGGAAAGCTGGCGAGAAAATAGAGCGCTTCGGCATCTTTTCCAGTACGTGATCCTCTAGAGGTGGTTTACCGTCAATCGGTCGCCCCATCGCATCCCAGACACGACTTACCATCTCCATACCTACTGGAATTTCAAGACTTTTACCACTCCTGCTGACAGTATCACCCTTTTGAATAGTCCTATCTCCACCGATGTTCAAACAGATAGCCATATCACCCTGCTCAATAGACTGCACGAGAAGAGGTGATTGATTCTCGTTATCGACATAGACCATTTCATTAAGGTTTGGCTTATCGTCAATAAATTGAATTTTAATAACTAAATCTTTTAGTACCTTAACTTCACCTTTTCCTAGTTCACTACTCATGCATCACCCCCTGCTCGGATTTTCTTTAGACCCACCAAACTCTCCTTTAGTCTCGTATCGACTATTGCTCGCTTAGATCGATTATACTGTAACTTTAATTCATCTCGTGTCTCTTCAGATCGCTCTCTTGCGGCCGACATCGCCTTAAAGCGACTAGCTAGTTGCGCTAAGCGGCTATCATAAATAAACTGAGCGAGCATTAGCCTAAGGATGGCAGTTTCAAGATAAGCTACCACCGCATAAGCTCCGGGCTCTAGAATATAGTTCTTACTGGTGATCTTTGTCTCATCATCTAGCACCTCAACATCAGCAATCTTACCCATCGCTGAAATCGCATCGCTCATATCCAGGCTTTTAATCTCCTGAGTTGATAGAGACTGATAGCTCTGATAAAACACCCGGCTTTTAGAATACTTCTTAATCTCATCCATCAATGGCTCGACGTTAATGTAGTCCTTCTTCGGTAAGTCAAAGAACATATCATAAGAAATCTTTGCCTGATCTAACTGCTGGGCGCCGTGCCGGCCGATAACAATAATGTCATGCTCAAGCGGATTGTAGTAATCCTTCACCTTCTTGACTAGACGCTGGTCAATATCTCCAACCAGACCACTGCCGGCTGTAATTAGAATCAAGACCTCCTTATCACTAGCCTTTTCATCAATCTTACGACCGAAGTTAAAGAAGACATCAACCCGCAGTTGTTTATAGATTGTCCAAACTTCACTGAAGAACTGATTACTAATCAGTACCTTATTCTTAGTCTGCATAATCTTCATACTCGAAAGACTCTCAAAAGCACTCGTCAAGCTGACGATCGTACTCATTGAGTTTAGCTCTGCTTTAATTTCGAGTGGTCGGCGCACTACTTCTTATCCTTCGCCTCTTCGTTAGCATCTTGTTCAGCTTGGGCAACTTGAGCCGCCGCGGCAGCCTGAGCTTCAGACGCCCTTTGCTTAGCCGCCTCGGCTTCTAGACGTCGCTTGGCTTCTTCATCAATCGTAGTAACTTTACTCTTTAACTCATCTCTAAGCTCATCAAAGTTACTATTTTCTTTATCTTCTTTAACCTTCGCGGCATACTCACCAACTAGCTCTTTAAGCTTATC
>CAYZJK010000015.1:0-17373 GCA_964479125.1 uncultured Candidatus Saccharibacteria bacterium | reverse complement strand
CTTTATCTTCTTTAACCTTCGCGGCATACTCACCAACTAGCTCTTTAAGCTTATCGATATCAATGATTTCAATTGCCGTTGAATGAAGCACTATATCTAGTAGGAACTGCTGCTCCATTAGACTATAGCCTTCGCCGATATCTTGATTCATAACCTTAAACAGCATCTTACCGGTGTCATAGTCAGCTTGAGCATCGGCTGATAGCTCAGTACCGAAGTGAGCGTACTCTTCAGCCTGATAATAACCAGCTAGAGTCTTGTTTAACTTAGCAGCTAAAGCCTTCTGCCGACTATTCTGACCAACACCACCAACTCGGGTAACGCTCAGTCCAGTTGATACAGCTGGGCGCATCGTATCTTTAAAGACCTTCATATCTAAGATCCACTGACCGTCGGTCATCGACATGATATTGGTTGGTAGGTAAGCGGTAATATCGCCACCCGGCGCATAAACGATTGGCAGAATCGTCTGACTAGCGTGGTTGTTAATGGTTCGCCCGGCTCGCTCCACCAATGAAGAGTGAGTATAGAAGGTGTCACCCGGATAGCTATCTCGTCCAGGTGAGACACCGGCGATTAGGGATATTTCTCGGTAGGCCTGAGCGTGACTAGTTAGGTCGTCATAAATCACGAGCGTGTCCATACCTAGGTCCTGCCAGAAGTATTCACCATGAGAAGCGCCGACATAAGGAGATAGGTAAGTTAAAATCAACGATTCGAACATGTTCGTAACGATAATGACAGCCTTCTTCATAGCGTCATTCTTCTCTAGTCGGTCTACTAGCTGGGCCACGTCACGCTGACGCTTAGCAATTAAGACGTAGATAACAGTAATATCAGTATTCTTCTGGTTGATAGCGATTTGAGTAGTTAGAGCAGTTTTACCAACCTTACCATCTCCTAGTACAGCCATACGCTGACCACGGACTAGCGAGAAGTTGATATCGAGCACTGTAATACCAGTTTCAAGCTGAGTATCGAGTAGCTCTCTTTCATAAAGCATCGGTGCATCATGGAAAATATCCCACTCTTTGTCATGCTTAATTTCACCCTTACCATCAATCGGCTCACCAAAGATATTGATGACTCGCCCGATATAATCTTTACCTACCTTGGTGGTTAATCTAGGGTTTTCAATAACGCAGACCTGACCAACACTAAGAGGAGAAGGATCTAGTTTCATCACCATCACGTAGTCTTCATAGACGTGATGAACATAACCTCTAGTTTCATCTTCAAATCTTACTAAAGCGTGGACGTTGGTTGGTTGTAGCCCTTTGACCTTAACCATGAAGGCGTCCATGCCAATAATCTCACCTACTGGATTTCCTTTTTCTACCAAAGAGGCAAACATTTTAGTTTTCTCCACTGACAGCCTCCACTTCCTTAATTAGCACGTCGCGATGTTTCTCTAGCTGCTTACGTAAACTTAAATCATGAACCTGATTAGTTGTCCTGATGTGAACACCACCAACTATATTAGGTTGCAAGCCAACCGTGATAATGGCTTGTTTCTCTACATTGTCACGCAGCCACGCCACAATCTGACTAAGGCTTTCATAGTCAGCGTTTGTTGCAAAAGTTAGATGAATCGATGGTGCATTATTTTTAAGTCGGCGCAGCATCTTAATAGTCTCAGTTCGCTTACCGCTGCTCTCGCCCATGTTTATAGCGTTAACTGTTAAGAACTCTTTCATCTGCTCGGTCGTCTCATAATGAAGATCACCGTGCATGCCAGCCTGATCTCGAACATAATTAGAGGTTAGAGTGTTGTCAATCGCTTCAGCTTCACTAACTAAGTGAGCCAAGTCATTTTTAGTCACGATACTTGGCGGCAGAATTAGATTAGTATAGTCCGGCTGATGCTCACTCATAGCTTCATATCTTCCACCATGTCTGCCTTAGACTCTTCCATGCGAGCCAAAATAGAAGGTAATTGAGACTTAATGTCTGAACTCTCACCAAAGGCAGTGATTAAGTAGTGCTCAACAATCCGAGCCATGTTCTGATTAATGGTGTCGGCTATCATATTCTTTTGATCAGTAATCGTCTTATTAAGCATCTCACTTAATTCGTTATACTGCTTTTCTAGATCACTAGTTGCCTTATTAAGCGTCTCGAGTGATTTAGCTTGTGAGTCTTTAGTTGCTGTCACTCGAGCTAGATTCTCCCGGTAGACTTCATTTAGTAGTCCGTTTTGCTCACTAATTGTTTGCTGAAGAGCTAAGTTTAGTCGCTCAGACTGGAGCTTAGACTGCTCAGCTGTCTCAGCTAGAGACTGAATCGCTTCATTTTGCTTCTGCTCAGACTCCTGGAGGCGAGTTTTATTCTCCTGAACTGCTGTTAACATCATGACTTCATGACTAGCTACAACTTGCTGGAGAGTACCACTCAGGCGCTGGAACTTTTCGTGCACCTCCTGAGTGTTCTTGTGAAGACTTTGAGTGACCTGCTCTTCAGATTCACGAGCAATCCGGTTAAACTCGGAAATTCGCTCATGCATCTGATCCATAATTTCTTTACTAACCCCACCAATGGTGATGTCTAACTGGTTGGTCATATAAGTCTTTAGATCGACCGCTACTTGTTGCATAGTAGCGTCAATATCGTCCTTTAGACTAACCGCACTTGCTTCAATCTGCTTCTTTAGATGTTCACGACCGAGCTCGCGTAACTCTTCGCGATATTTCTCATCAAAAATCTGATCCGCCGCCGATATTGCATCGTCGCCAGTTGGCTTTTTATCAGAACTGTCTTTAAAGAAAAGCGCCATTTATCCCACCCTCTCGTGAATCATAACCTTAATAGTAAATATACCGCAAATAGACCAATAATTAAAATCAGGATAGCCGTCAGAATGATTTCAATCAGCGCCCAGAAGATTGACTTCTTAGACATTGGATTACGTCCGATTGAAATAATGCTGTTGCGCACACCTGAATACAGGACGATTAATGAAATAATTAAACTGACCGCTGCAATAGCCATGCTCAGATAAATCCTAAAGGAACTAACTTCCCTCTCAGCAATCGCCTGCCCAACCTGCTCTAAAAAGTCTGGCACCTTAGTTTTAGTCGATTGCTCATTAGGGTTGTTCTTAATATCAATCGTCACTGGAATTGAACCTAACTGGACTGTTTCAAGCGCATTGCCATTAGTATCTTGAATCTGAGACGTACCGAGTATTATTCCCTTGCCATCAAACCCAACACCAGCTCGACCAAACACCGTTGGCTCTTCAGTGCCCGCCTTCATCAAGATGCCGTTAATTGATGACATGGTTAGATGATCACCCTTTTCTATCACACCACCCTGAGTGCTCACTAGAGTGTTATACGTACCAGATACAGCCACGTAGGTTTCATTCTCTATCTCCGGGTTAGCGACCCGAACGGCTAATTGAACTGGATCAATCACAACACCGAACATATTTTGCATTTCCGGCTGAGTCGCTACTTTAACCCGGTCAGCACTCTCACCAGTTAACTCAACTACCGTACCGTAATCGATTGGAGTATCAGCGGCATACCCTTTAACATTGCCGCCACCATAGTCAGCCGCAAGAGCTGGTAGAGCGACATAAAACAGCGCCGCTACACTTGCAGCTAGAAAACCTAGTTTGATAATTAGACTGTTTGTTTGTTTCATGTTTACGCTTATTTTCTGATGTAAGTATAGCATAGTAAATATTTTCAATAATCCTGTCTATGGCCGGGGTTAGTATATTGTACTTTGATTAGCGCTTATGGTAGTATTGGAGCAAGCTTAGATGAACCACCACACATCGAGAGTGAAACAAATACTTTAGTTTCCCGAACAGGGGTAAAAATTACAAAAATGTCAGTGTGGTGTTCATTATCCACTATTAGAATATCGAGGAGTTCTATGCGTAATTTATGCATAGTATTGCTATGTATTGTATTTTCTACAATGCTATTCTTTAGTGCACCCGCTCAGGCTGCCCCATCTAACGAAGTAATTAACTTCTCAGCCCGCCTTAAGAACTCTAGCGGATCAGTAGTCGACGATGGCTACTACAACATCGAATTCAAACTTTATAACCAAGCTTCAGAAGGAGAGCCTATCTGGAGTGAGGTTTATCATGACAACAACGGAACAGAACCTGAGGGTGACAACCGAGTTCGAGTCGTTAATGGCCACTTCACTGTTAAACTTGGCTCTATCCAGGCTTTTAATGACGTCAACTGGAACGATAGCTTGTGGCTAACGATGAACATTGGTGGTATGGAGCAGGCGGCTGACACTAGCGCTATTAGCTGGGATGGTGAGATGAACCCTCGTATCCAGCTGTCAGCCGTACCGTACGCTATGAACGCTAATCGCCTAGGCGGTAAGACTCTCGAAGAAATCCTTCAATTAGGCCAAGGCATGCAAAACGATTCAACCAACCAAGCCAGCATCGCTGTTAACAAAACCGGCACTGGTGACTTAATACACCTTCAGTCTAATGGTGATGATGTCTTTAAGCTTTCCCAGAGTGGAAGCATCACCCTAGGCGGTAAGACCGATCAGACTATTGCTATGGGTCAGGCTGAAGCGGGGTTAGGACAAAACCTAACCCTATCGGCTGGTGACGGCGCTGCTGATGGCGACAACGCTGGTGGTAATCTTGTACTCCAAGGTGGTGACGCTGGTGGCGTAGCCGGCAAGGGTGGTGACGTAGTAATTGATGCTGGTAGCGGCACTGGCGGTAAGATTGCTATCGGAACTGAAAATGCTGATGAAATTGAAATTGGTAACGACGAGTCAATCACTACTATTAACGGCGAACTAAAGGTAGATTCAATCGATACAACTGAAGAAACTTCTCTAGAAGTGGGTGGCGAGAACACCACTGAGATTAACTTAAATAAGGACACTAATGTTAAGGGCGACCTAAAAATTGCTAGCGGCAAAGATAGCAACTCAGCCTTCCAGATTCAAAACAGCGCTAATTCTTCTATCCTTAATGTCTCAACTGACGGTGGTAACATTTTAACTCTAGGTAGTGGCACCGGTGGTGTGGGCTACATCGACCGAGTTTCAAGTGGTAGCTACGGCGAGAACATCGCAGTTGGTGAACAAACTTCAATCGTTAACAAGGACGTACCAACTGGACACACTATTATTGGATCACTCTCAACTACATATAACGAGAACTCAAACCTAACTATCACCGACAACAAGGGCAACCAATACACGATTGATGCCACCACCTCAAACGGCACGGAGGTTAGCCACTACATATTCTCTAGTCGCATCTCTACCCCACTAAATGCCGGGGATACCATCACCTTTACCATCGACGGTATAGCAGATAGGTGGGCTTGGAACATAGAGCAGTTCGACAATATTGTTATATCGAGCCGACTCGACCAAACTGCCACCAACTCAGGACGTAGCTCATCAATGAGCGCCTCAACAGCTAGCCCTACCAGTGATGATCATCAGCTAGTATTTTCTGGTTTTGGATATAATGGACCAAACAAGCCAACCATCGTCTCAAGCGATCCATTCTCTTCATCACCACAGCAGTGGACTAATGGTAATAGCGACAATCACGGTAACTTTGTTCAGTGGCGCTACTCAAACAAGGCTCGAGTAGAGAGCTCAACCGTAAACACTGACACTGAACTAGACTGGACCGCTATTGTAGCTACTTATCGAACCCTTGGCGCACGATCAACCGCTGGTTCACTCGGCCTAGCTTCCCAGGGTGGCTTCACCGGTAGTCTAAATACCTCCAACCTAACAGCTGATCGAACCTACTCTCTACCTGATGAGGATGGTGTCATTTGTCTACAAGAAAGCCCTAACTGTGGCTTTGTTGGACTACACAGCGAAGCAGCTCAAGAAGGTAGCCTATGGCTAACTGGTGGCGCCCAGTATGGTGCTGAGGTAGCCATTAGGACAGCTGAAGACTCAGAGCAGGCTCTTCAGGTGCAAAACTCTCAGGGTGTTAACCAGCTAACTGTTGATACAGCTAATAGCGTAGTTCAGATCGGCAGCGCTAATGAGAATGCTACTCTACTAGCATTAGACACCAAGACTACTGAAGGTGATCCAGTAGGAACTAACGGCGCTATGTACTACAACGCCGACAGGGGCAACTTCCGCTGCTTTGAAGCAGGAGTATGGAAGGACTGTATTACTCCTCTACCAGTTTCAGTAACTGCTAAGGCTGATACCATCAGTGAAAGTGATGAGCCAATCGACGTCGGAGACCTAGGCTTTACTCTGGTTGCTAACACTAAGTACTACTACAAGTACGTACTAATTCATGAGTCAGAACTAGCTACTACTGGCGTTGGCTTTGGTATCACCACCCCTAACAACATCCTAACTAGCAACTGGTGTGTAAATACTTCATCTACTGTTGAGGCCGCTAACGCTGGTCACTGGGGCTCATACTGTGGCATGGGCGACGCTGGACCAACAACTACTGGCTCAGCTGATCGTGGCACCAACTTTACCTCAACCATGGAAGGCTACATTGAAACTGGTGAAGAGGGTGGCGAACTCAAGCTACGCATGAAGTCTGAGAAGAATGAGGAAATTACCACCCTTAAAGAAGGTTCATTCGGACTACTGCAGATTGTTCAGTAGTATAACTGAACAATCTAGCTCTAACTAGCTCACTGGATTAGCAATGTCTGATTAGATAACTAAAACACCACCTTATCCAGGTGGTGTTTATTGATATCAGCTTGGTTGGGTTAATTAATCTTAATCAGGCTATCAGCTAGACTGTTCATCGTTGCGCTATCTAGGTTTTTATTAGCCCTAAAGAATACCAATGACTCACCGGTATCTAGTAGATACTGACTATTGCCGCTGGCTGATAAGTTATAGAGGGCTCCATTTTTAGTCGACGTACTATTAATCGATCCGCCCTCACTCATAGCCGACATGTCAAATGTATCTGGCTTAGGTTGTATGGTGACGGTTAACTCACTCTCACCATCTTCCTCTTCGAAAATATAGGAGAAGGTAGAGTTACTATAATTAACCCTCTCCTCAACAAAGCTATACCCTTCAGGGCTACTCTTAGGTGAGTAGACACTAAATGGTACTTCCTGCGCTTTTGATGCTGGTACAAGTGGCTGCGACATAATGACATAGAGCACTATACCGACCACTAAAATCACTAGCCCCACACCAGCTACTACCAGCAAGATAATACGACTATTAATGAAATGAATGGCTGAACCTTCAGCTATATCATTTTCACTACTAGATTCTACGGGTGGATTAGATTTATTCACCACACCTATTCCCTCTTAGTTAGGCCTAATTGCTACCAGACTTATAGTCTTTGATTAGTTGAGATACTCGACCCTCTGGGCGAATATTTTCATAGAACAGAACATGCTCACGATTAATCATAATTTCATCTTCTGGAGCGTGTACTTCTTCACCTAGTTTAACTAACTGCATACTACCAGAGTTAGCACTTTCAGTTTCTGGAGCTTCAGCGGTTGACTCATCATCGCCTGGGTTAGACTGAATGTAGAATACATCAGTTAGACGCATGTATTTATCGTTCACTACTTCTAGCTTGCCAAAGTAAACCTGTCCGGTTGAGAAGAAGACTGCCTGATGCTTTGACTCATCAATACCAGTCTTAGAATTCTTAGCACTTGATAGAGCGAACATCACACCCGCAATTAATAGAGCTAGCGTTAGCACTGCCACAATTGCGACAGCGAGCCACTTAGGAAAACCGTTCTTACCATCGCTACTGTATGATTGTGTCGAGCGTGGCTCTACCGGAGTTGGTGAGGGTGTAGGCCTTGATTCTTGCCTAGTTTCAAAGTTATCCTCACTCGAAGAATAAGCCGACTCACGTCGGTAAGCAGATCGCCTGTCATTACCCTTAGGTATACGCGCTGGACCACCGTCTAGCATGCCTATAGTCCCCTTTCACCCATATATATTCACCTCATAATAGCATAAGAGGCATGAGACCTTCAATTATTTTAATTTCACCCCAGTTACAACCAACTAAACAATCTTATTGCTTTAAAGACAAATATTTCATATAGTGTAGCGCAAGCATGTCAAACTTATGCCCGTACCTCCCAGTTTAGGAGCTGTCATGTTAACACAAGACAAAATCTACAACTTAGCTTTAAGGCGGTTATGCGAAGTCAACCGTCAGTACGCAGTTAACGTTAGAGGTCGTCAGCTTAGACTGATGAGCAGCGAAATTGAGCAGATTGTTCAAGCTCTCGATGATAAAAACCTTCTCACCAAACTGCCCCTCTCGCCTGATCGAGATAATCAGTGGGATGATCCGACCTGGCGTGTAACTGAAGATGGTCGCAAAGTTGGATCAGTCTCAGTTAATCTGGATCACACCGTCAACATCAATAAAAATCAGATGTCTTTCGGTTCACCAGAACTCGCCATCGAATGGGCTAGGGCGATTGAAACAGCTGGAACCTTCGCTATCCTTGATAGGATCGACAGTAACTCCGGCTCGCCGCCCGACCCGTTAATACTCGACTATGACTGTGTCAAAAAAGAATACCTGTGCTTCGACATAGTGAAGGAGGTAATCCGAGAGATTAACATTGCCCAAGCCAAGAGACCAGGCACTCCCGTTCTCAGCGACAAGACTATCGAGCAGATGGTTATCAGTCTTTTTACTGACAATCTTGTCCACTTCGGTCTGCCTGAGTACTGGTTTGACTATAGTGGTCGCGCTGCTATCTGGCAGGTTAACTGCAAAGATGACAGTGCTGGCGTAGTTGAGCTGTGGGGTCGATCAGTTTTCTTTGAAAACCATGACCTAACGCTCAAGGATGGCTTGCATGCCGTAATGGTTGCACGCGCCCTCAAGGCCGCAGCTATGTGCCGCCTACTCTAACAGGAAGGATACTAGGACACCCCTCAAAAGGTGTCCTTTAAATTAAAAAACCCGCCGAACAAAGCCGGCGGGCTAACAGAGCTTTAAAATCTTACGAGATAATAAAGTCTCCTTTCCTTGAATCGTCAGAGAATCTCTCGCACAGTCGGCAGAGTATGCCATCCTTGGCCAGCGCAAGACATCATCTCCAAAGTCAACTCACGGTTGCTATCAACGCTGCCGATACGCCTAACGTGTCGGCTGAAAGCAGGTAGCAAACCCCAAGTGTCAGAGAAGGTCTCGGTGACTGGATTAAGTATATCAACCTCAATCCCACCAATGTACGGAGCTGGCAAAACATCCGGACGCCAGCTGACTCGAACCCGACTAGTCCAGCGCCTTCTCAGACCTGAAAACATTGAAGCGACCTGCATCGTCTCCACTCCTGCTAGTCGCTGACTATCATACTGAGCGTAGTTGTGGCGCACGAAGTTAATAGCTATACCAGGGTGACGCAAAGGGTCGTATTCAACCCAGCGAATACCCGGCTGGTGCTTCACCTTATCCTTATGATAGGGACGTAAGCGATAGACACCATTAGAGCCATCGAAATCTCTAGCGTCAAACTTCCACCGGTCTTCAGCCGTTCGATACTTCAACTCCTTAACAAACAAGTCGAAGGTACGCCTGAGGCCATCTACGCCATCCTTATCAGGCAAATATATTGCCAACATAAGAACTTCAGTAGTCGGCCTAGACTCATCTTTAACATAGTCTAGAGGATACTTAGGTATATCCTCGGCTGAAAACTCAACCAGACCATGTCGGAAGATTAGCTCTTTCACCCACCTAACCTGATTGTCAGGCGAGACGTACCATTTAGGCAGTGACGAGGGTGCATTGTTAGTGTTCATCGCTAAGACCTTTCATAGTGAGGTTTATGACTACCACAGAGCGTCCAGACTCTCTAAAGATTCAAACCTTAGAGATCGACTCTATACCCACTCTTCAGACTGAGCACAGAGTCAATATCTAAGGAGAACCACTGTTAAGGTTCAAACTAATTATACAATTAAATATACAAATTACAACTATTCATTGAAGTGGCAAAAGTAAGTGTAAACCTCCTACCCTAGCTCTACCTGTTGCACCCTTATAGGAACTATACCTTACTCCTCAGCCGAGACCTTTCTAAATATTACTATCTAATATTTCACCATCATTTTATACAAAATTACATCATTCAACAGTGGTCAAAATGCTCTAACTTAGTTGCATTGTATTAGCATAAGTGCTATAATTAGTACTTAGTTAATATGAAAGTAACAGGTGGCAGGCGTGGACATTACTTACACGCCAAATCTACGGCTGAGCTACTTCAACCGGAGATCTTACCAGAAGCGGGATTTCAATCATACGAGGAACTGAAAAATAATGGCCTTCAGTTAACCTATAGCTTTATTCGTGGAATTGCAAATAACCCTGACCTACACCACCCTAATCTCGGAGAAACTAATCGTCTAGAACAAGGTATTACTAACCTTAATGATGCTATTAAAACCGTCAATCAACTAGAGTCTGACACTAAAAAGGCTGATATTATTGCAACCTCTCTACGCTTTAGGGCTGACGAGATGGAATATGTTAAAAAGCTAGCTGAGCTAGACGATGCAATTGATAATAATCTAGGTGAAAGCCACGTTTCAGACTTACTTGAAAGCACTCGTGAATTAGGACACACACTTTATGGGGATATCGACCCTAATGTTTTAGAGGGTGTTTATAACACTATATGGAATGATATTGACTCTAAAGATTTCCACCCTTCAGCTATACCAATCTACAACCAGCTAACTAATGGCTTTAACTGGGACGGCACTTTCGTACGTGGCCTTGAGCGACCTAATACTAAAACTACTCTACCTGACTTTAATGACCCTTCTCTAGACTGGACCGGCGAGACTATTCTTGCAGCCCACCCTGATGAGGTTAAAGTCGTTAAAGATTTTTGGCGCGAGAAGACAATTCTATTTGGTCACAAATACTCGGCTAATACTGAAAACATGGCAGATGCTTTTAAGCGTGTCTTAAAACAGTTTGATGACCCTGAAAATCCGGTAATTGATGTGGTAATTGACCCTAATAGCAACTCTCTATCATGGGAAACTTCTATGATGGCTATTAAGGTTGGTGCTAACCGTGCCCCAATCACATCTGAGGATCAGCTACTTAAGAAGGTAGCTCACGAGCTACTAGTCCACGGTGGTCGCGCCATCAACGGCCTTAAATCTGACCTACCTGTCCTAGGAACTGGACTCTACACTGAAACTGATCGTCCTGACTACCTAACATTCGAGGAGGGTCTAGCTACCACTCTTGAAGAGTCAATCGGTACCGACCAGCCTAGCTGGAACGCGTCGATGCTAGCACCTTACGTCAACGTAGCTTTAGTTAATAACGGAGCCGACTTTAGATCTGCTTTTGAGACTTCATGGCGCTGGAGGCTACTAATGAGTCTTAAGTCAGGTGAAGCAGTTACAACTGAGGCTGTACTGAGAGAAAAAGTCGCTACCTACAACGCGGCATTAAGGGTGTTTCGCGGTACTCCAACTGCAATGCAAGATAAGTACCCTGGCGCCAAGGTGCTAACCTACAACAAGGACCTGTCCTACTTAAATGGTCGTGTTATTGCAATGAACTATCTTAAGGACTTACACGAAAACAATGACTCTAAGTCGCTACTAAACCTACTAAGCGCAAAGTTCGATCCAACTGTTCCTGAACAGGCTGAAATTGTACGTCAGTACGCTGCCGCTTAGTGTGTAATCTAAATCACACCTAAATCTATAAATTCTTAGTTATACTAAGTTTATGTTTATTGATTTTCTAGCAGAGCAGCCTATTTTTACGTTGTTTTTAATTATTGCCATTGGCCACCTTATCGGCAGACTCAAGATCGGTAGCTTCTCGCTTGGCGTGGCCGGCGCACTGTTTGCCGGTCTAGCGATTAGCGCTCTTGACCCAAGCCTTGCTCTTCCCCCACTGTTTTATCATTTTGGTTTAGTATTATTCGTCTACACCACTGGTTTATCTCTTGGTCCAACTTTCTTTAACGGGCTAAAGAAGACAGGTATTAAAGATAATCTTTTTATGGCTGGAGCGTTAACCTTCGGCCTAACTTCTACTATTATTGCTGCCAGTTTAATGAATCTAGGCGCCGATCTCAGCGCCGGTCTTTATGCCGGTACTTTTACTGTTACTCCAGCGCTAGCTAGCGCTATGGAAACTCTTGGCAATACCAGTAGTCCAGTTGTCGCCTTCTCGATTGCCTACCCAATCAGTATCGTTATTTCTTTTATGCTAATCGGCGCCTTTAGAAAGTTATGGAAAGTTGATGAGCTAGAAGCTAGCAGCAAAGACACTACCCTTTACCCTCGAACCATAAAGTACGCACGTGACGAGCCTTGTATGGTCAAGGATTTATCTAAAAGGGTTGGGGTTAAATTAGCTGTCAGTCGTATCCAAGATAAAAACCCTATCCACCTCCCTCAACCCGATCAGTTAATCGAAAAGGGTGATTTAGTTACAGTTGTAGCTACCCCTAGCGACTTCGACCAAGCCGCCGCTTGGATGGGTGAGAAGGCACTAGAAAACCATGACCAACTCCATACCCAGCTAGAACACTTACGCTACCGACGAATATTCGTTTCCAATACTGACGTTGTTGGCCAGAGTATTAAATCCCTTAAGCTATACGACAAGTTCCATGTTTTACCTACCAGGATTAGACGTGGCGATGTTGATATGGTTGTAACCGAAGACTCGATTATTGAAGCTGGAGATAGAATTCGCCTGGTCGGCTCGCTAGAGGATATCCGTAAAGCTAGCGCGTACCTCGGCGACTCATACAAGCAAGTGTCTGAGCCCTACACCCTCTCTCCCGCTATCGGCATGGCTCTAGGTGTGGCTTTAGGGGCAATCTCTATCCCACTACCCGGTGGAGCTGGCTTCGCTCTAGGCGCAACTGGTGGAGTCATTTTAGTAGCGTTAGTGTTAGGCGCCACGAGAAGAACTGGACCAATTGTCTGGCAAATTCCATATAGCACCAACCTAACCCTTAGACATTTAGGCTTACTCATCTTCCTAGCTGGTATTGGTAGCCAGGCTGGAAGCGATTTAGTGCCGGCCCTAGCTGACCCTCAGAGTTACCAACTGATGGGAATCGTAGCGTTAATTAGCTTTATAACAGTGACGTTAATGATTCTAATTGGCTACAAACTACTTAATATTCCATATACGCGACTAAGCGGCATGGTGGCAGCAATGAACACCCAACCAGCTACACTAGCCTATGCTAACGCTCAGTCTAAAACCGATGCCGCAAATGCCGGCTTCGCCAGTGTCTATCCCCTAGCTCTAATCGGAAAGATTATATTGGTTCAGATTTTAATTATTATCCTACTCTAATCCACCAACTAAAAAACCACCCGTTAAATTAATACCGGGTGGTTTTATTATTAGACTTTTAAGTGCTTAGTAGCGAACTAACTTAAAGCTTGATAGCCCCATGTCAGCATTAATATTAATCTTCACTGCACTGTCATCATAGTTTTCACTCTTATAGCTACCTTTATCAGTCTCCTCAAGGTCACTTGGAAGGTTTCGACTACTTAGTCCTGCATCTAAGTTCAGTTTCACGCCAGCGTTTTCAGGTACACGTATATCGACTGAGCTAGCGCCAGTATCGATATCAACTTTAACCTCTTCCTGCTCTTCACCTAGCTTTAGCCAGACACTACTAGCGCCAGCATCCACCTCAACAGATCGCACCTGTACCTTCTCTAAGTCAGCCTTAATACTAGCTGCTCCAGAATCTAGCCTTAGGTCAATTGGAACTGAACGAGTTAGTGATACATCAAAGTTGTTGGTTGGGTTTAGTCCCCAAGCCTTAAAGCCACGCTCTAACGAAAGTTCAACTTCCTGAACACCATCCTCTACCTTACTTTCTCTAGTTAGCTGAGTGACTACACTAGTTAACTCACCCCTGACCAAATCGCCTCGCCTATGATCAGAAACTTCAATCTTACCAGCGCCAGACTTAAGCGTCACTTCAGCCCGTTCAATGTCGCGCTCTCGCTCAACATTAAAGCTAGTCACCTTCTCTGACCGCTCCTCAGTACCGGTAATTTCATCAAGATTGCCGGTTAGAGTCGCTAAGACCAACCCGCCGCTAAGTGCAATGACTATCGCAGTAATAAGAACACCTACCCAACCCTTAAGGTCTAGTACTGCCAATCCACCTAGAATGATAGCTAGTGGCCACAGTTTCCATAATGACATCCAGTTTAGATCAACAAAACCTAAGTTGTCGAGTAATAGCAGGAGGCCAAAGAAAACTAAGATTAACCCCCAGACAATCTGACTAGAATTAAGGCGTCGCTTCTGTTGCTCAGGCGCTAGAGTTTCTGGCTCTGGAGCTTCAGTTACAACCTCTTCTGCTTCAATCACTTCAGTACTCTTTGGTTCCTTGGTAGCCTTCTTCTTGTCGTTTAAATCATTTTTAGCCATAACAAGCCTCCTTTATTTATTGCCTCGGAATATAAATACCAGCCCAACGATGATCAGAAGAATTGGAAGAACCACATTCCACTCAATATCAATTATCTCTGGCATGACTGAGCGAGCTAGAAGCCAAGCTCCAAACAGAATCAAAGCAATACCTATCCAGTTTCGTGTCTTGCTTGATCCGACACTACTGCTAATATCCCTAGCAAAGCTATCAACTTTACGCTCAATATTTTCTGAATTAACCGACTCCTCTTCAGGGGTTGGAATAATTAATGCCGCTACAAAGTAGACTATTATCAGTAATCCATTGGTAATAAAGATAGCGAGAACCATCAATACGCGCATCAGTGTTACGTCGATATTGAAGTAGTCTGCTAACCCTGCCGCTACACCAGCAACCATACCTTTATTGGGTAGCCTATATAACCTTCTAGGTTCATTTGGTGGAGTAGTTTTATCTTCTTTATTGTCCATATATTCTATTCTCCTTACCCACTATCATATATCTGGACTGTTTTAACAGCAATTAAAATAACTCGCCAACACTAGCGGGTTATTTACATCTTCACTTTCGTCCCTTAGGACTCATCAGCGTAACTTACATTTACGGAGTGAGTATGGCAAGTAGAGATGGTATTTGTAATACCATAGTGTCATATCCACAGCTAGATAGTTAACTCTTTTGGAGCTCTATACTACCCATTACTCAGCGTGCTCAGCAAGCCAAAGCTTGATCATCTGACTAATGTCAGGCCAGCTATCGCCGAGCCTTTCGTCAAGAACGATCTCAAGGCTTGCCGGGCGCAACTCAGCCATCAGGATTCCCTCGATATCGATCACGCGATCGAGCAGACCCCTATCCTTCTGGCGGACGCGCTGGATGTCTCCAGTGTATATCTCATGCGAGACCCTGCCATCAAGGCGAGTCTTGCGCTCAACAGCCACGTACTTCACATTAGAAAGACGTGCCTGCCTCTCATCACCATCGGGCGTCACAGTGAACCTGTGCCGACTACGATTGCTCGTAGACTTAGCTGCAGGGTAGACAACTTTGACGTAGTCCTCGAGATTGATGAAAGGGCTGTCAGTTTTAGACATGACAAAACCTGCCTCCTTATACTGGTGTTACTGTGGATTACAGACATTTCCTCCACCAGATAGGGGGGTAAAATCTACCTAAACTAGATTCTATCTCCCGGCCTGGTGTCTCTCTACTTATCAAGGTGCAAATATAGAATGAATCTATAAATCACAACTTGATATCACACTACCGTCTTGATTTACTGTCAAGATATTGAATGATGTTTAAAAAACTCAGAGTTTAGTAACCAGCGCCATGGCCGATCAACTGCTTTAGAGATGCCAATTCTAGGGGTGGTGATTATATACTCCGTCGGCACTTCAACACCCGGATTAAGCTGTAGCGAACTATCCTCATTAAAGAAATTTGCTCCATAGAGGTCTTTGGTCACCCCAAACGCCTGCGTCACCTTGCCGGGACCATCACTCAAACTTTTATATTGAGCCGGCTTTAAATCTTTAACTGACTCAACTCCGAACCTAAACTTAGCCGCTAGGTCAGCCCCTTCAGTTACATAAACACCCCTAATTAAAACACCGCTACCATAACCCTCTTGATCAGTGGCAACATTTAAACACCAATGCATGCCATAAGATAGGTAAATATAGGCATGACCAGACGGGCCAAACATAGCTTGATTTCTATCAGTCTTACCACCAAAACTATGACTAGCTGGGTCGTCCTGCTCATATGCCTCAACCTCAGCAATAATACCCGAAACCAATCCAAGGCTAGATTTGTGAGTAATCTTAACCCCGATCAACTTAGGTGCCACCTCGTATGACGGCAAATTAAGGATCGACTTTAATTCCTCTTTAGTCACTTAGCCTCCTACTCCTTTAATTATAACCGTTCCCACCTAAGCGTCATTACCCAGGTTGCTATAATTAGAGTATGGCATTTAACCACTACGCTAAGATTAAAAGAATTTTGAATAATACTCCGAGCGGCTGGTACATAAGACGTGTCGACGAGCCAACTAGAGCTAAAAACTTTAGAGGCGAAGTGATTGAATATCCTCACTACTACCGGATCTACTCTAATGACGGTCAGCCAATTAAATATTGTAAGTTTCAGCAGATTGAACGACTATCTAGGGCACTTAACACTCCGGTCGAAGCCTTACCGGTTATAGATTAATTGAGCAGGCATACATATTGATTTTTGACTACTGTTAATTTGCAGCTCTGCTATTTTTGTTGTCTCATATATATTGACTAAAACGTTCATAAGTTATCTTATATAAACACTATAATCTACTAGCAAGGCAATAATATCCGATTACTTCAAACTTAAATAGCTGTCTGCTCTATAACTTTATATATCATAGATGATGTATAGAGCTCTTTTGACGCATGGGCTATAAGATGATAAAAAACTCTGCTTTACGACAAGATTAGCGCGTAAGGTTCTTTGACAAGCAAACAATACGAGACGAGCAGTGAGAGCATACACGTGCCCTCACCCCTCATCTTGTATGTATAAGAAATACATACACTCGCCTAGTGTTTAGCTCATCATGCTGAGACGTGGAGAAAGAAGATGTCATGTCGATGAAGGATAATCGCATCACGGTTATGCCATCAGAACGAGATCGGATGCGCACATTCGCACTGAGTGAGCCGATTACAGTTGCGACTGTAACTGACGGCGTGCCAGGAAGATCTAACTTCATGAAGTACAAGGCCAACCATCTTGACCCTTCGACTGTCGAGAAGGTTGAGGCGTCTTACAAAATCGCTGAAGTCTTCAGTGTTGCCCTCAAAGCCAACGAGGTGAAGATTACCATCCACAACCCTGATGACTATCCTTCCGTTGAACCCAAAATCTTTGAGACCATCAAGCAGATTCTTGGCTGAAAGACCGGCTTTAC
>CAYZJK010000014.1:18718-22165 GCA_964479125.1 uncultured Candidatus Saccharibacteria bacterium | reverse complement strand
AAGTAGCCGCATGAACAGCACACATCGCAGTATAAGCTCTGAAGTTATTAATCATTTCACTATCCTCCTGGCACCGTTCACCAGTCAACCATCCATAGTCTTCAGTTCCACCCCAAGCATATCCATAATAAGACTCACGACTATTATCAACCTCTGTTTCCATATCCATATAAAATGGTGGCCCATAAGTGCGCTTATCAGTCTGATCCTTCTCATCCGGCTCATAAACCTCATCAGCATGAGCAACCTCCATGCCGACACTACCCCAAGAAGTCGGACGGTTTGAGCAGTACTCTAGGAACTTCCAATATTCGGAGTTTGGAGTTGGCGCACCAGTCGCCCGGTCGATAAACGAAACACCCTGCGCTTCACTATCAGTCGTCTTCATTCGATCGCCGTGGCTACCCATCTGCTCAGTATCACGCCCCTGCACCTCTTCTGAGTTACTGGTCGCTGAGTCATCGGCGGCGTCTTCTCGAGTCATAAAATCTAGCACATCTTCTACACTTAGGTTTATAGTGTCCTGATTGACGCTATATCTCACCGCACAGCTAAAGTCTGGGTTGATACTGTCTTGAATATTTTCAATACCACAACTACCTGCGTCGTCAATTAGTCGATTAGTTAAATACTCCACATCCCTACCAGCAGTAGCCGAAACACCTCGACTAATCGAACTCGCTAAGGCGTTAGGTACTACAGACAACGCCTTGCCCGCTAAAGAAGCGATGGAGTTATACTTACCATCTTTATAGGCACCCAATACGACACTACTGATAAATGAGTGTGGGTTAGCTAAATCGAATGGCGTGTCCTTAGCCTCATAAACCTCCTGCCTGGCTAACATAGTTCTAATTTCGACAGTTTCTTCAAGATACTCTCTAAGTGAATCCGTATCAGCTGGCTGCATACCTAGCCATTGAGCAGTGTCACCTAGTATCACACCAGTACCCGCAAATATTGCATCCATAGTCTGCGTTGAATGGATACCATCAGCTATATCTTCAGCCAAGTGATATATCTCAGATTCTTCACTAGCCGCATCCCTAATACGATCAACGTATGAACCAGCAGCACTTCGAACTGGTTCGTTTCTAGAGCTTGCACCTTCTTTAATCAGATCAACATGTCGGCTTATACCTAAACATGGAGGCTCTGAAGGGCTCCAGATCATTTTCAGTGGTGTATATACAGCCATAACCGCAGCTGTAGTCCTTGGGCCAAACGCCGCAGCAGTTGGTAGAGTCTCTTCAAGCCAGCATCTATCTGGGCTCTGCATTTCATAATCAGCCTGAGCTCCAGTCGTACCATGAACACATAAATCTCTAGCCCTACTGCTATTAACATGATCAACCGTAGCATCAGTCGCCGGAACAGACATAATACTCCTTAAGTAAGTAGAGGTATCACGTCCCCTTCCTTGAACCGCCATTAACATATTTGAGAAGTCTAACATGAAATCGGTGCCATTAATCATCCTAGGACCACCCACATCTGGATCTTCATGAAAGGTAGGTGATCGATATGAACTCATATCGCTAGAAGTATAAGCTGACTCGCCTGACAGTGAGTCTACATGCGTCAGGTTGTTAGCAAGCGTACCAACCACCTGCTCCATCTGCATCGTACGCCCTGCCTTAATCGAATCAGCTAGGGTTAGATACTGCATTGCAAATCGAGCTAATGTGGTTGCTTTAGCCTGCCTAAGAGCGTTCTCACCTATATCAGCATAGGTGTGCATCGAACAACCCAATGCAAGATGAGTCTCGGCCTTATCAAGAATGTGATCATACACTTCTTCATACCAATACTCATCTTCTGTCTCAGCTAAATAATGCAACCCAAATACACCCCTACCGTCCTTATCCATGTAATCCGCTTGCTTTAGTAGGTTTTGATTAAAGATATCGACAACCTCCTCATTAGTTAGACCAATTGGCAGGCGAGATTGCTGTATATGAAAGCGACTATAAAGCCTCTCTATATAACCTCGACTGTGAAATATACCCTTACTAGGATTAAAGACTCTATCAAGTCGCTGACGATTAAGTTCAGACTGATTAGCTACACTATATAAATTACTAGCTCCAGCCGTGCCGCCACCTGGAAACTTTACTCGACTAACTTTAATACGACCGTAATTAAGTTCATCCTCACCAACATCAACAGCACCAGACTCGGTAACTTCAAAGCCGTACCCAAGATAGCGGTCGCGTAAATTCTCACTCATGGTTGAAAACTTGCACTGAATCGAATCGTCGCCGTGCGAGGCACAGCCACTGCCGTTACTTAACTGATACGCCATCACCTTCTCGGTGGTGGTGTAGTAATAACCTAACGCATCATTAAGATCATTAGTTAACTTCTCTTTAACATTAAGTAGCAAGAGAGAAGGGCTCAGTAGCACTGTCGCAACAATAGCTAGCGACATGATTAAAATAACAGTTAAGCCAGCTGAGGAGCTGATTGCCCAGCGCTTCTTACCCTTCTTTTTCTTTTTATAGTCAGTCGCCAGTGGCTCCGGTGTCTCATCAGGCTTCCTAGTCTGGTTAGCCTCCTCCGTGCGTCTCGCCTGTTCGCTAGCTTTCTTTTCAGACTCGCGTAGCTCAGCCTGAGCTTTTTGCTGGCGATTCTGGAAGCTCGAATCTTCATCGAAACTACTAGTTACCGGTGGTTGCTTATCTGCCATACTTTTAGCTTATAACTACTCTACTTTATTATCTTTATCTTTGTCTCTATCTTTACCAGGCTGCCTGTTATCAAGCATCCTGAGTGGATCTAAGCTAGACTTTTCAGCCCTTAGACGAAGCTCTTCTTCAAACGAGTTAGCTCCATTTGCCTTCTCTTGAGACGCTGCCACATGCTTAGCTGCAAGAGCTTGAGCCTTCTTTTCAAGATCAGTGACTGGCTTAAGCCTGGTTGGAATACGTTCGTTGATAGCAGCTGGGAACACCACAGATGCAGCGCCAGCAGGAGTTCGTTCGACACCCCGGCCGCCACCACCCATAATAGCTTGCTTCTGCATCTGTTCTCGATCACTTAATGGCCGACCAAGCTGATCATCTGAGCGACCTTCATTTAAGTTAGGCTGTACGCCACCGGCGTTAGCAATTCGTCCATCCTCTTGCTTAGAGACTGGCTGCTTATCTTGATCAGATTTCATCCTTCGCTGTTCATTCTGATCTCGACCAGGAACAGCAATAGCTTGATTTGGCTGAGGGATATTATTCTGACCCTGCTGAGCCATCAGGATCTGCTGCTGAGTGTTTTCCTGATTATTGGTCAGTTGCTCAATAGACTGCTGATTACTCATGTTTCGCTGGTTACTTTCCAGCTTATCCTCTTGATTGTTTTGTTGGCTGTTCTGCTGGTTGTTAGTTTGCTGATTAGCTTGTTGCTGAAGGAATGTCTTAGGGTCAATTGAATTACTCTCTGGATTTCGACCAA
>CAYZJK010000014.1:0-18618 GCA_964479125.1 uncultured Candidatus Saccharibacteria bacterium | reverse complement strand
TGTTGCTGAAGGAATGTCTTAGGGTCAATTGAATTACTCTCTGGATTTCGACCAATCGACTCTAATAAGTAGGCCTCAGCAGCTTTAAGTTCAACGTTTTCAAAAGAGCCTAGTCCGACTGAACCAAGTTGACCACTAGAACCACTGCCATCGCCAGAGGTATCTAGGTTTTGCAGAGCTTTAACATATAACTGCTGAGGAGTGGCTGTAATCTCACCGCTCTCTACACCCTGCTTAAGTTCACTTAAACGATTCTGCACCTGCTGATCAAACTGCTGCTGCTCAGGTGACTTAACCGCCTTCTTGCGCCTTCTAATCACGCTATTGCCAGCTACACCCACAACGCTGCTTGAGTTTTCATTCTGAATATCTGTAACGCGCTTTAGTTTACTATCCGCACCCCGACTCAGCAGACTATTGCGCTGCATCGACTGACTAGCTCGCTTCATACGCTCCGCATCCTTAGACGGATCACCGCCCAACCCACGCGCTCCAGCGCCCTGCAGCCGAGCAACTGAGGTATCCATTGCCTGCATGGCACCCCTAAATGCATACCAAGTACCGAGTAGAGGTAGAACTGTTGCCCCAATTGCCACCAATGAAGTTGTTGCGCTCGCAGTGCCGCCAGTAGCTGTCTGATAGTTATCTCCGGACACGGTATAGCTATCTCCTGTCGTCGACATAACCGCACTACCTACAATCTGACCTGCACCAAGCAAGACTGCCATCACTGGGAATAAAAGTAGCAGTTGCGTAAACATCCTAAACCACCTTGAGAAGTACTGCTCAGTATTAGGTAGTAGATAAAGTACGAATGCGATTGGAGCTAATAGAAGAAGAGCTACTATTAGAACCTTACGAATAATTAAGATAATTATCATAACAGAAGTAATAACACTAACTGACATCACTACTGAAATTAGCGGCACCAATAGCACCCAGGCTAGGTTTGGGTTAGATAGAATAGCTGAAGTCACTCTTGCTATAGCGCCGTCATTAGCTGCATAGCCATCTGCCCCTACCTGACCACCTAGTGTGCCGTCTGGAGCTGCAATAATATTGTCATCACCCGCCACACTAGTCATCACAGACTGAATAGAAGAACCCACGATATTTGAGATATCGACTGCAACCTGGCCCAATACAAATGAGAAGTTTACTAAAATGGCCGCCACAATGAATCGCGGCAACATCCGTTTAATACTAGCGTTACTAGCACCACGACCAGTTAGGATGCCATAGATTACGTAAAGTAGGAATAATACGAAAAGAGTGTTGGCTATATTTCTAGCTATACCCCAGGCTCTGGAGGTTCCGACATCTCCTTGCAGCAGAGAAACTTCAATCTGCATAAATGATTGAGATATAAATGTAAACGCAAAGTCACTAGCCCGTGCTGCCGCTCGGATAACCGGACAAGCTATCCAACCAATATTCTCTAGTGCACAACTAGACATCACTGCGCCACCAGAAGCACCCTGAGCTTCAACCTGGGTTGTATCACTAACCACAAAAACAGTCGAGAAAACGAGCGCTAGAAGAACTAGACCTAATTGGGCTTTTTTAGAGATACCTTTAAGTAATGAGAAGAACTTAGACATCACCCTCTCCATCACGATCAGCATACAGCGCCGGTGCGTTAGGCTGAGGTAAACTCTCCACCGGAGTAACACCACCAAGAGACTTAATCACGTCATCTCGTGTAATAGTTACTTCTCCTCCAGTGCCCACCTTGCCCCCTAACATCTGTTTAGCTACGGTATTCTCCACTGCTCTTTGAACGACGCGTCGCATCGGTCGCGCACCGAGGCGTGGATCATAACCTTTTTCTACTAAATACATCTTAGCATCATCTGCTACATTTACAGAAATTTTCTGCACAGCTAGAGTTTTATTAATTCCTTGAATCATCAAGTTAATAATCTGAACTAGTTCAGGCTTATCTAATGGCTTAAAGACCACTATTTCATCAAACCGGTTTAAGAACTCTGGCTTAAACTGCCCACTATCAATCAATTCATCAACGAACTGACCCTCAAACTGAGCTAGCTGGTAACCTCGCTCAACATACTCCCTAATTCGATCAGCCCCAGCGTTACTAGTAGCAATAATAATTGCGTCCCTAAAGCTAACTTCTCGACCCTTGACATCTCTTAAGATACCTTCATCAAGTAACTGTAGTAGTGTATTTAGAACTGAATCATGGGCCTTCTCAATCTCATCTAGTAGAACTACGCTAAACGGCTGCTTACGGATTCTAGCGGTTAGACTAGCTGCATCTTCAGCGCCATCAGCGATTAGACGAGACACGTCGCCAGGCGTTGAAAATTCGTTAAGATCTAATCGCACTAGTCGATCTTCACCACCGAAGTAAACCTCGGCTAAAGCCTTAGCTAGCTCTGTCTTACCTACACCAGTTGGACCCAAGAACAGGAACGTACCAATTGGTCGATCTTGGTTGCGCACGCCAGCCCTAGCTCGCCTTAGAGCGTCACTAACAGCTGACACGGCTTGAGACTGGTTAATCATTCGCTCATGAATCAAGTCTTCAAGATTAAGTAACATCTCTCGCTCATTAGCATCGCTAGCTACACTCACCTTTACATCCATAGTCTGCTCAATTGCCTCGTCAACTGAGTTCATTGTTACGAGTCTATCCTGAGCATAGTTAGCGGCTGACTCTAGTAGCTTAAAGGCTCGCCCCGGCATAGCCAGGTCGTGAATATAACGCTCACTTAGCCGATAGGCCTGTGAAAGTGACTGATACATATAAGTCACCTTCTGCTGGAATTCAGTCACGATTAACTGGTTTTGCATAACAGCAATAGTGTCTTCTCGGTTTGAAGGCGGTACTACTACGCGATTAAGTGCGTGAGCTAGGTGTGGCTTACGAGAACTTACCTCTAGGAAGCGTTGCTCGTCTAGAGTTACAATCATGCTGAGTCGACCCGCCTCAAGAATTGGCAGCAGGAGATTAGATAGATCAACTGATCCTGGACCCTCTTCAAAGAAAAGTTCTGCATTCTCAAGACAGATAATAATATTCTTAGCTCGATAGGCTTCGTTAAAAGCCCTAGTTACCATCCGCTCTAAATCACCAGGGCCAGAGGCGTTAGAGATTAGAGTCGAAGCATCCATCATATAGACCTGCCTAAACTTTAGAGACCTAGGTATCTCACTATCCGCATCAAGAATCATATCCGCAAATGCCCGCACGGCCGTAGTCTTACCAACTCCAGCTTGTCCAATTAAAGCTATATTACGGCGCCCGTCTTGGCCTAGAACCTGCACCATCTGTCTTACGACTGCATTATGTGTCTCAGTTGGCACGACTAGGTTTGCGTTTGAACTAGCGCTAATGTTAATAGCGATCTGCTGCAGGAACGGCACATAGCCAAATGCCCAGTCTCTTGCAATACCGCCAGTCTTGCGATGTTGCTTCTCTTTTTTAATTAGATTCTTAATGCGGTCATACCATTCAACCACCGCATACATATCATCTAGTTCGGCGTGCATCTGGGTTAAAACTAACTCACCCACATCACTCAGCGAAACAATAGCTGCCGCAATAACTGCCCCGTTTATGTCATGGCTATTAGTCTTTTTCTGAATCTCTCTAGCTCTCACCCAAAGATCTGGAGCATCCTTTGGATTGGCGCTGGCGAGATTTTCTAATAGGCTACCCGTCAAACCTAAGCGCACCGCCATAAAACCACCACCATTAGATGTAGCCGCTAGGTGTGCTATTTCTTTTGGTGAAGCATTTTCTTTAAGTCTAGCTAAGATATCACCAGCTAATAAATCATCTATCCTCTCACCTTTTCGAGTCGGCAGACTAGCTAGATTATGAGTATGCCAAGTAGAGAGCATATATGGAATTGCCGCCATCCCAGCCACCAGCCAGCCGATATATTCTCCGAGCAGTCTAACAAAAACTAAACCACCCACCAACATGATGATAGATAACACAAACAACAGTCGTGCCATTGTGCCGTTTAAATATCTTGAGAAGCGTGCTGCCTCTGCTCTTTCGCTGTGGTGTTTGTATTCTAGAACTGCCATAAATTGACCTCAGCTACATAAAGAATAAATCCGACAATCGGCAGGAATGGAATAACAGCCCAAAACATTAACCAAAGAGCACTAAATACTGCCAGCGCTGCGATAACTACCAGTCCGATCACCAACACAATACTACGAATAAATGCACCTAAAACTCTTGAGATTAGTCGGCCAAGAAAAGCCTGAAGCTTAACCTCCAAAGGACCATCAACTCGACCAGCTCCATCCTGGCGAAATAATGAAAATAAAGTCGTAATTAACAGTAGTGGTGAAAAGTAATCTAGGGCCGACTCAAGGCGCGCCATAGCAATCTCAGCGTGACGCCTCCAGCCATCAAAATACCACCATTTAAAAAGGCTCGCGATAAACATAACCTTATTATAGCCTAAAAGCCTGTATTTTAACCCCATAGAGATAAGAATTTAGGTATACTAGCTAGTATGGTTACTTTACTTACTTCTCTTATTGGAAAATCTGTTCAATCGATCGCTAGGCTGCGCGGAGGAGGATCAGCCCTGCCTGGACTAGTCGTAGAGAAAGTAAACCCTCACTACACTGCTAAGCTGCTATCTAAGCTACCTTACGGCACAGTTGTTATCTCTGGCACTAACGGCAAAACGACTACCACAAAAATTGTAGTTGAACTTCTTGAAAGTCAGGGTCTTAAGGTATTTACCAACAAGACTGGCAGTAACTTCAGTCGTGGCGTGACAGCAGCTTTAATTGATAGAGTTGACCTTACGGGAAACATCAACGCCGATATTGCAGTCTTAGAGCTTGATGAGGCTCACGCTGTTCACTTTGTTAAAAACATTCCGCCAACATATAGCCTACTTCTAAACGTCATGCGCGATCAGCTAGATAGGTTTGGCGAAATTGACGCAACTGCAAAACTACTTCACGCTATTGCCAAAGCTACCACTAAAACTATCGTTTTAAACCGAGAAGATGAAAGAATCCTCTCAGCTGAGAGTGTAGCAGGAAAAGATGTTCAAGTAGAGTTTTTTGGTCTGTCTAATGAAACACGGCAAATGTTTCCGAGTGATGAAGAGATTAGATCTCTTACCACCAAGGCCGCCAACGATCGGCCGGCATTAGTAGAGCTAACTAATTTAGATGGACCAAAGGCTACATTTAAGATTAACAACCAAGCCTACACAACAGAATTAAAGCTTCGTGGTATTTATAATGTCTTTAACGCAGCGGCAGCTCTTAGCTTAGTGACAACTATTATTGAAAAAGATACTGACTATAGTAAGCTCATTTCTACACTTGCTAACGTTCGCCCAGCCTTTGGTAGAGGTGAAACTATTACGATTGATGACGTTGAAGTAGATTTAGTACTCGTTAAAAACCCGGGCGGTCTTTCCTTAGCCTTAAAATCTTTCTCGCCAGACGGATACGAGACAGCTTTTGCTATCAATGACAACTACTCTGATGGAAGAGACATGAGCTGGCTCTGGGATGTTTCGTTTGAGTCATTGAAAGAGACTGGTGTAAGCAATATAACGGGCGTGAGAGCTTATGATATGGCACTGCGACTACAGTATGACGAAGTTCCAATCGGCGAAGTGTCAACTAATATTGATCAAACTATCAAGATCTTAATTAAAAGCCCGAAGAGTAAAAAGAAAAGAATCTACTGTACCTATACCGCAATGCTAGATATTAGGAAAAGATTATCTAAGATAACCAAACTAGAGGAAGTACTATGAGTCAAAAACAAATAAACATTCTCCAACTCTACCCAGATGAGATGAATATTTATGGCGACTGGGGCAATACTCTAGTTTTAAAGCGTCGCCTGGAATGGGCAGGGTACTCACCTGTCATCTCCTCATTAAACGTAGGCGAGGAACTACCGGCTCAAATCGATATCATTGTTGGTGGTGGCGGACAGGATAGTAATCAGTTACTAGTGACTGAAGATATTGCACACCACCGTAATCAACTAGAGGACTTAGTTAAAACTGGAGTGCCGATGCTTCTTATCTGCGGCATGTACCAGCTATTCGGCCACTCCTTCAATGCCTCAGGCGGCGTGGAGATTAAGGGCATTGGCCTTTTTGACGTCACTACCACTGCCGGTGAGGGGCGACTAATCGGCAACACTATCATCGACACTAAAGACTTTGGTCAAATCGTGGGCTATGAAAATCACAGCGGCCGAACTATCCTAGGTGAAGGTGCGACCGCTTTTGGTGAAGTACTTAAAGGTGACGGCAATAACGGCGAAGATAGAACTGAAGGCTGCCGACTACATAATGCAATCGGCACCTATCTACACGGCTCAATATTGCCGAAAAACCCTAGACTAGCTGACTTCATGATTAGCACTGCCGCTATTAACCGATACGGATCATATCAACCACAAGAGATAGATGACAAATACGTTGAACAGGCTAGAAATATTGCCATGAATAGGCCAAGATAAGATAGATGCAATATTTAGATAGAATTTTTCCAGATGGAAATGTAGACCAAGACCTTATCTTTATCGCCCTCCTCCTAGCTCACCTGGCAGCAGCTCTATCTTTGACTCTGCTTTACGTATTAAGAAAGAGGCGACGGCGCAGAAAAGAAGAAGTCATTAAAGATACAATTGATGCTTTACTTGAAGAGCACCATCTTGAAGAGTCTTCTACTGAATTCAATAGCCAGCATGTCACTCAGCCGGAAACTAAAGAAGAAACTAGAGCTATTAATTCGATTGTCGAGCGCCTTAACGGTATGACTAGTCAGGAATTTGTAGATTATCTAGCTGACTACTTTAAGACTGCTGAATATAGAGTTATTACTCTTCCTGATACAGCCAATAAGAATATCCCTCATATGATCATTGAGCGTAATGGCAAAAAGGGAGTGATCATAACCGATCAGCCTAAAACAGATGTCACTGGCCTGCCTTTAATTAGGAGTTATCACAATCAAAATGAACCTAAATTACAGCCCTCAGACAGCCTGATAATTATCACTACTGGTACTCTTTCACCGAAGGCGATAGAGTTTTGTCAAAACTTAAAGCGACCAATTATTGTTATTAACGGTCAACAGCTAGCCAGCTCAATTCAGCAGATGGATTTAGCGACGCCTAGTTAACCCTCAACTCGAGGGCGACCCATTGAAATGTACTTAAGCCCCTCCTGGCGAGCATCGTCTAGCGAATAACAGTTTCGTCCGTCATAAACCGGAGCGTCGCTAGCCAATTCTTTGAATTTCTTAAGCGGATAGCTTTTTATCTCATCCCACTCGGTCAGAATCATCACCACGTCTACACCTTCGATTGCCTGATCGACACTATCGAAATACTCCACCTGATCAGCCGCTGCAAAACTGCGCTTAAAGTTTTCTGTTCCGACTGGGTCGTAGGCTTTAACTTCAACTCCGTAATCTAACAGTAGTTGAACAACATCAAGCGAAGGAGCTTCTCTTACGTCATCAGTTCCCGGCTTAAAGGTTAGGCCAAGAACTGCCACCTTAAGTCCCTTTAGGTGCTTATAGTCATTCTTGAGCTTCTGAAACAGCGCAATCTTCTGAGCCGTATTAACTTCAATTGTCGCCCGCACAGTCTTAAGTTCACTGTCGTGCTGCCTACTCAGCCAATGAAGAGCTTTGGTGTCTTTTGGAAAACAGCTTCCACCATAACCAATACCGCTCTTTAAGAACTTGCTCCCAATTCTGTCATCTAGGCCCATACCTTTAGTTACTTCTTCGATATCAGCACCAACCGCTTCACAGAAGTTTGATATCTCATTTATATACGAAACCTTAAGGGCCAGAAAATCATTTGAAGCATACTTAAGCATCTCTGCACTCTTTCTACCCATTTCTAGATATGGCACGTTGTATGGTTCTTTAGTGAAAGGCTCGTACACTTCACGTATAACTTCACGAGCAAATTCAGTCTCAGCGCCAACCGCAATCCTAGAAGCATATAGCGTATCTTTAACTGCGCTACCCTGAGCTAAGAATTCAGGATTACTCACTACGTCTACATGAACGCCCTCAGGCAGCCTGTCTCTAATGTAATTTTCAAGTTCATCATTAGTACCGATCGGTACGGTCGATTTCACTACTACGACCACCTTACCACTAACGGAATCGGCAATTTGATCTGCCACTCTGTAAACATAATCTAGGTTAGCTGAGCCATCCTGCATTTCAGGTGTACCAACTCCGATAATAATCACCTTGGCGTCAGCATAGGCAGATGCGTAAGCAGTAGTAAACTTTAATCGATCTCCCGAATCGCGCATCAGGTCCTCAAGGCCTTCTTCATAGATTGGACTTTTACCTGACTTAAGTAGATTAACCTTACTCTCGTCTATGTCGACACAAGTGACGTCATGACCCATGAAAGCCAGTGAAGCTCCTGTAACTAATCCTACGTATCCGGTTCCTGCTATTGCGATCTTCATAAAGCTCTCCTTTTATTTAATTATAACATCTAACAGAGGCGAAGATTCAGGCAAGAAAAACCGGCTTAACTAAAAGCCGGTGAGGATATACTTAGTGAGTGTAGCTATCTATTCGACACGATGTTTATCGATTGATATGTCGACACCGTACTTATAGAAGTCTAGCTCAATCGACCAGATTACGTCGCCTACGAAAGGTTGAATTAAACCTAGTACGAGAGCCAGCAGAAAAACCACCACTAATATAAAGTACATCCAGTTGTCATAATGCCCCCGCAAATGATTATCAGGCAACCTTCTGGTCACCGGCCTCACCTTTGGCGGGTTATCGGTAGCCATGGTCACCTCCTAGTTTGACGAGCAGTAGACAGTGTTCTTATTATGTCATAAATTCATAATAAAAGCAAGCGCTAACGCTGCGCAACTGATGCAGAAGATAGGAAAGCCTGAGTGCCTAAAGTAGTACCGGTCTTAATAGAGGCGCTTGAAATCGGATTTGCTGCAAAAGCGTAATTCCCGACACTAGTCGTACTGTTCGGCACGTAGACAGATGTAAGCTGATTGTCATAAAAAGCATAACGATGAATTTGCGCGATACCTTCATGTAAAACTACCGATGAGATATGGTTAGATTCGAAAGCGTACTCAGGAATAACAGTCACGCCACTTGATAAGGTAATATGATACAACTCATTATTATAAAATGCCCCACTGCCAAGAGATGTCACACTATCTGGGATGACGATATCGATCAGCTGGTTACCCTCAAATGCATAATGACCAATACGCGTTGGACCGTGAAGGATTAAAGCTGTCGATCTGGTTCGTTAAGAATGCATGATAGCCAATCGTTTTAACAGATGCCGGAATAATGACAGTTGTTAAACTAGCCTCTCTTACAGTCAGTAGGTTTGGATGCGGTGAATCGTGAAGCTCATAGCTACAGACCGTATAGCTGGCATTGTATAGAGCAGCCAGTGTCATCGGATATGTCAGTGGCTGCATATATACAAGCTTAGTAGTCCTCATCACGACTCATTCAACTCCCAGAAAGAGTAGTGGATTAACTGTTAGTTAAGGTTCATCAAGCAGCTGTAGGTTAGCACAATTTAACCACAGGTCACAGTTTTAGACTACTGTTAGGATAGCTTAGACTCTTCCCTAACTGGCTCACTTGCCAGGAGTATAGTATCTCGAGATGGCAGAGGCGTCTTTAGGTTTTTCTCTAACAGCCCACGAATAGCCTCGATATCCTTACGCATCTTCATAGTTGCCCGATGCTCACGCACGCGCATAATTGCCATGATAATAAATAGTATTAAAATGACACCGCCCATTACAGCTAAAACTATAAAGAGTATGCCGAGAATATCCTGTAGTCCACCTAACTCATTAATAGGTAGGCCAGTAGTAGTTTTTAGTGCCTCACCAAACTCCTCTGACTCCATTAGTGTATTTAATGTCTCGTTATCAATAGTGATGTTTTCTTGATTCATACGTTAAGTATAACAGTTAAACTTACCTAGAAGCTGCGCATACAAAAAGAGCCCTACCAGCGGGCCCTTTCAAATATCTCAAATGGTCGGGGTGATAGGACTTGAACCTACGACCTCACGGTCCCAAACCGCGCGCGCTACCAACTGCGCCACACCCCGAGATGCACGAAAGTATTATATCAAATAATTACAACTAGTGCCAATAAATTTATCTTTCACTAAGTGATTTAATAAAACTTAGTAATCGGGCTATACTAGAAAGACAATGAGCAATAAAGAACTACCATACAAAGCACCAGACTTTTCACTACCCGACGATGAAGGAAAAATACGGACACTAGCTGACTTTAGCGGCAACTGGTTAGTCCTATACTTCTATCCAAAAGACGACACTCCTGGCTGCACCACTCAAGCGTGTAGCCTAAGAGATGCTAGAGATGACCTAACAGACATAGGGGTGCAAATTGTTGGCATCAGTAAAGACTCACCAGAATCTCACGAAAAATTCAAAGCTAAGTATAACCTTAACTTCACTCTTCTTAGTGACGAGGACGCCGAGGTGATTAAAGCCTATGGAGCTTGGGGCAACAAGATGTTCGGAAAAGAAGGCACTCTTCGAAACACCTTTGTTATCAACCCAGATGGATTTGTAGTTGAAGAATTCGAAAAAGTGACACCGATGGGTCATGGCACCGACATGATCGAAGCAATTAAAAAGCTCCAAGAAGTTAATTAGCTTGCTTGATATAGGTCGGGTTTAGCTCAGTGCTTAACTCAGAACTATACTCATAGCCGAGTGAATTAAATTCAGGCAACCTAGACAGATCTTCAATTTTATTTTTCAGTAGCCAGTGGACGTAAGCGCCTCTGGCTACTTTACTATGGATCGTCACCTGCTTCACCCCACCAAGCTTACTAGTTAAAAACACCGGAGCTATAACTTTTGAACCCAGACCGATCAGCGGCCTGATTGCTTTAAAGTACTCCTCGGAAGACAGGTGTAGATACACTTCAGACTCCGGCAAGACAGACTTTAGGTGAGGTCGCCAGTATTCGTAAAGGTTTTTGGCATCACTAGTTGAGATTGGATAACCCATTTCCAAACGATAACTTGCAATTAAGTCTAAAGGCCTCAAGATTCCATATAGACCAGAAAGGATTATCAACCTACCTTGCGCATACTTAAAATCATCCTCATCCATCGAATTAGCGTCTAAGCCAGTATAGATATCTCCAGCAAAATACTCTATTGCTCGATAGGTTTTAGCTGAACTCCAACTATCAATCTTACCTTTTACCTCATCAGCCAGTTTATCTGAAATCTTCATCAGTTTCTTTAACTCAGACTTATCTAGCTTCTCTAATTCTTTATGTAACGTCTGAGCCTGTAACAGTAGTTGTGGCTGGGTGTATTCCCCAGATTCAATAGTAGGCGGACGCATAGTCTTAGAGGTGTGAAAGATTATCGGATACATACCTGTATATAATACATCTTATTGTTATAAAAACTCTTATGTTTTATAATGATGAAATATTATTCATTACTTAAAAAGACTGTCAGAAATATAAGTACTATGCGCATAGACAGTAGAAAATCTAATTCGGATGGATTTACGATCGTAGAAATACTGATTGCTATCGTAATCATTGGTATTTTAGCCGCCATATCAGTAGTGACGTATAACGGCATTCAAGACAGGGCTCGCGATACAGCTCGAATGATAGCCATTCAGGATATGAAGAAGTCTATAAATCTCTACACAGTCTTAAATGATGGAGCCCTACCTCGACCTAGCTCTTCGGTAATCGACAATAACGGAGCTATATGCCTTGGAACAAAAGAGAATTATCCTGCATCGGGTCCATACGCTGAGGGAGAGTGTGAAATAAGGGGTGGTTCACGCATCTCTGTGGACGACACCTACAACTCTGCCCTACTTGAAGCAACCGGCTCAGTGCCTGACGGGTCATTTCCTAGTATGTCTGAAAATGGCTGGCATCAAAGGGGCATCTCCGTATACCCTAGCAACGAACATGCGATAGAGTTATGGTTCTTAGTTAAAGAAGACGCACCAGACTCTAGTTGCCCAGGGGGTGGCTATCCAGACTGGCGAGGAGATGGACTTAAAGAATGTCAAATTCTCTATTGCTTCCAAGGTAGCGTGGAGGAAGAACTAGACGAATGGGGAAACAGAGGCTGCACACTCTACTAGCTTAAGGCGATACTCTAGTTATAGTTAGCTAACCGTGTATAGCAATTAAGATCCTTTCCAGATATAATAACCATAAGCATTTATATCAATAAGGACCACCACAATGAAGAACATTAATCCTACTCTTTTATACATCCTCACATTTATCGGTATTGCCGTTGTGAGCTTTGGTATTACATTCGGAGCACTAAGTGCCTTCGCTAAAGAAGACAACACCGAACAACTAGAGTCTGACCTATCAGACGTTACACAAAATGAAGAACCGACTGAAGCAATGGAGCCAGATACGCAAGATCAAGATAGTTGGCGCACAGAAACTATTACACTGAGTGAGTCCGCTTCTATAGATCTACGCTTACCTGAAGGTTGGACAGTAGGAGACAACGCAGAGGCATCAGAAGACTCAACTACAAAGCTTATTAAATCCCCAGCTCTAATAGGTGAAGATCAAAATCCAACTGATATCCATTTCTGCCTAGCGTTTAACAACTTCACAACTCCTGGCACTCAAGATCAGGTAACTATCGAAACACCTTCTACTATCAATACTGAAGTTACAGTCTTTAATAACCGAGCAACTGCTCAAATTAAGATTAATGAGCAACGGCCAGAATCTCCGTTCTTATTCGTGTCTAACAGCACCAGTGACGCTCCAGTCAGCTCTGTCTTTACACTCCCTAATACAAGTCTACTCACTATCGTTGGACTATATGGGTGCGAGGGACCTGCCGAAGTAGTTAACGCTTTTCCAACCGCAGAAGAATTCAACAGCCAACCTGAAGTGCAAACTGCTATAGAGATTATTTCAACAGCCTCCCTAGTTAGCCAAGACCAAAACACTCCAGCGCCTGACGTCACCAACCCGAACAACTCCAACCCAGACGCAGCTACATCCTCACCTGCTAACCCTAGCGACGTAGCTCCGCAAATAGTACAGTAGTCAGTCTTGAAAATATAGCGCTTATGCTTTAATATTTACAGTAAATACACTAGAAAGTAAAAACGGAAAATTAAATGGTAACAAAAGGTAAGCTATTATCGAACAGCCGTAGTAGAGCTGGTTTCACAATCGTTGAGCTATTAATTGTGATTGTTGTGATTGGTATTTTAGCTGCTATCTCTATTGTTGCTTACAATGGAATTCAAACTAGAGCTAGCAACGCTACTCAAATTCAAACAGCGCAACAGTTTTACAAATTAGTCTCCGCCGCAAAAATATCCAATCCTACCATGGGCTTAACTATAGGGTCATGGGCAAGATGGTGCCCAAGCGACACTGGCGATGAAATGGTTTCAGGAAACCCAAGATGCGGACAATATTATGGCACCACTCAGGCGTCTGGAAACACTGTCTCGCACAATTCAACCCTTATTAACGCTCTCAAAGAAATCTCATCTAGTCTACCTAAAATCGGCAAAGTCTCATCTGGCAGTACGCACTTCTATGGTCCAATTTTAGTTACTGGTAGGTTCGCTGACGCAGACAACAACCAGGTTAACGCTCTACTTCACTACTGGCTAAAAGGACACGATCAAGATTGCGCATTACCAAACCAAGTGTCCGGATTTGACTACAGTGCAACAGGGCTGCCAGCCAACACAGACGCGAGGCTAACAGCTTCCACAACGGGATACTACAGCACAGACCAATGGTTTACCTACTGCTACTCTGCAGTTAAGTAATAAGAAGCTAATTTAAAAATTAAAATACACACCATTCGGTGTGTATTTTAATGTTCTTAGAATCGAATAAGATTCGCCTAACTTCTCACTAAGCCGGCACCTCTAGCTCATAATAAGCCCTGCCCTCATCCTTAGCCCACAAGCCAACTGTCACGCTGTAGTCATCTAAGTTCTCTAGAATCTCTTCTCGTGTTGCTAACTTGAAGTCTGTAATCTCATCTTCTTGGAGGTGTACTTCAGTCATCATGTCTTTAGTGATGATGGTAGAAGTCTTAAAGATAAACTGATAAGACTGCATTATTTCAGACTGTCGATTAAGCATAAATAAAAGAGATAAGCTTTCGCGTTTAATATCTATACCAATCTCCTCTTTAAACTCCTGGATAGCCGCATCTAGTGGTGTCTGATCGGATTCAATCCATCCACCAGGGAAAGACCAGTAGTTCTTATAATACGCCTTAACGAGCAGTACTTTGCCATCGGAAGTACTAGCCACCACCGCCGAGCCACCAGGTCGAGCAACTCGGTCTCTTAAGAATTTCTTAGTATCTTCTGAGCTATATAAAGATTTATTCGTGTGCTGCATTACTTAGCGTATTCAATAGCTCGAGTTTCACGAACCACGTTAACCTTGATAGTTCCTGGATACTGCATCGTGCTTTCAATCTTAGTAGCGATATCACGAGCTAGGCGAATCGCTGAAAGATCATCAACCTTCTTTGGACTAACAATCACCCTAATCTCACGTCCAGCACTGATTGCATAGGCCTTATCAATTCCCTTGAAGCTCATTGCTACATTCTCTAGTTCGCGCATACGCTCAGAGAAGTTTTCAGCACTGACGTTACGCGCACCTGGACGAGCTGCACTAGCAGCGTCAACTACTCTGACCACCAGAGCTTCCGGCGTAGTAGCTTCTACGTCGTCGTGATGCGCTTCAATCGCATGTACGATATCTTCACTCATGCCATACTTACGAGCTAGCTCAGCCCCGATATGGTGATGCTTACCTTCTACCTTATGGGTTACTGCCTTACCAATATCGTGAAGTAGGGTAGCAATCTTAGCTACGCGCACGTTAGCCCCAATCTCTTCAGCGATCATACCAGCCATATGAGTCATTTCAGTGCTATGCTTCAAGACGTTTTGACCATAGCTTGTCCTAAACTTAAGTTCACCAAGTAGACGTACCATTTCTTTAGGAATACCAACCACGCCAACTTCGCGCATGGCATCCTCACCAGCCTTCTTAATTTCTTTTTCGATTTGCTTGTTGGCTTTTTCAACCACTTCTTCAATGCGCCCTGGGTGAATACGACCGTCCTTCATTAACATCTCAAGAGTAAGCCGAGCTACCTGACGGCGAATTGGATCGAAACTTGAAATAATCACCATACCCGGCGTTTCATCAACCAATACATCTACGCCAGTCTCACGCTGAATAGCCTGGATATTGCGACCTTCTTTACCAATGATACGGCCCTTCATCTCTTCGTCAGCTAACTTAAGAGCTGTCACCGTTCGCTCAGCAGTCACCTCGCTACTCATACGCTCCATAGCAGATAGAAGAATTGTCTGTGCTTTATCTTCAGCGTCTTCCATTGCGTCGTGCTGCAGCTTAGCGATCAGGTTAGTCATATCATTTTGAATATCACGCTCTGTCATCTGCATCAACTTCTCAGCCGCCTCAGCCTTAGAAAGCTTGGCGATCTTCTCTAGCTTCTCTTGCTGTCTAGAACGAATCTCACGAATCTCTTGCTTTAGAGACTCAATATCGCTTTCTTCACTACGTAGCTTTTCACTTCTTTTATCAAGAGAGTCTAACTTCTGATCAAGCAACGCTTCGCGATCAGCTAGTCGCTTTTCAGTTCGCTTTAGATCACGCTTAATCTCAGCCTCTTCTTTACGAGCCTGATCTAATACTTCGATTGCCTGATTCTTAGATTCAAGCAGGATGTCACTAGCCTTAGCTTTAGCATCAGCAATCGCCTGCTCACCCTTACTTTTTCCATTAGCTTCTTTGCGCTTTGAGTAGACTACAGATGACCCTACACCTAAAAGCGTACCCGCCACAATCGAGACGATTACTTCTATCATATAAATACCCTTTCTATCAAGAATAGGCACTGTCTGAAATAATTCGTGCCAAGCCTACCCTGTATCATTATCAAATGCTTAAAAATCAATAACCATCTCTATTGTACCCTTATTCAGGAGTGGTACGCAAGTAATTATTTACGGGGTGCGGTAATGCGTGCTGGGCGACCGTAATCAGGTAAAACTACCTTGTCATTTTCGCCATCGTTAAGCCGTTTAATACTAACTTGAATCCAGTCTTCACCAGTTGCTCCAACGACTGCAATACCTTCAGCATAGGCAATCGCATTACACGTCGCTGCGCCAATTCGAAGCCCGGTAAAGCTACCTGGACCGCGGTAAAAACCAATACCAGTCAGGTCTTGAATCCGTAGATTATTCTCACCAAGAACCTTATCAATATAGCTAAGAAGACCTTTAGCTAGTTCGCGTCCAGCCTGCCAACGATACTCTTTAATTTCATCTAGAGAATAAGCTAAATAGACACAGCACTCCGGACTACTGGTATCGAGCAATAGAATCATAATTCAACTCCTGAAAGTTCCACTTGGCGACTGTCTGGATTATCAATATCTGGACTAATCTTCACAATAATACGATGACCTGGCAACACGTCAGCCACACTGCTAGCCCACTCAACTACAACGAAAGCCTGTGGATCGAAAGCTGCTTCTTGAATCTCGTCAGCCATAATACCTGGATCATCTAAGCGATAGAAATCATAGTGCTTTAATGACACACCATCATCTCTGATGTATTCACGACTAATCGTAAAAGTTGGACTCTGAATCGAGTCTTTAATACCAAGACCTCTAGCAAAGCCTCGTACAAAGGTAGTCTTGCCTGCTCCGATGTCGCCGATTAATTCAATCGTTTCACCACCCTGAAGCTTTTTAGCTATATCTTCACCTAGCTGTTGCATAGCCGTGTCACTGTCGATTCTCATACTAATAAACAGTATACACCCTTTAGAGATATGACTCATCTTATCAGCTAGAATAAAAATCATTCATTCTGTATACTAACCATAAGTATTATGCGAATTTCAGACAAAACATTCTTAAATATTGTCGAGCGCTACAAAGCACTGTCTCCTGAACAGATCGCCGAGATCAAACAGGACAGTGAAAGAGCTAGGGCTCCGCTTCAGACTATTGCACTGAAAAAGAAGTTTATTGATAATATTGAGTTTACGAAACTGTTTGCTGAATACACCAGTATCCCTTATGCCGAAATCGATGCCAGGGACATTAGCGAAGAAGCTTTAAATAAGATTCCTGAACATATTGCTCGGCAATACAACACTGTTGTCTTCCAGGTAGATAAAGACACTAACCTTATCCATCTAGCCATGGAAGATCCGGACGATGTAGCAGCGGTTAATACCATGCAAAAATACATCGGCACCAACATTAAGGTATATGTCTCTACTCGAGAAACTATCCTTAGTGCGCTTGAAGCTTACCGTGGTGATGTAGATAAAGAGATTGAGCAGGTTGTTAGTGACCAGACTAAATCCTCTGGATCAAGCGATCCCTTCCAGGCAGTTCGAGAAGAGGACGTTGCCGAAAACTCACCGATCGCTAAGACTGTTAACCTACTGCTTGAATATGCGATTCGATCTAACGCCAGTGACGTTCACATTGAACCAAGAGATGGCTACATCCAGGTTCGGTACCGTATTGACGGCGTACTTAAAGAAGTCAATCAACTTCCAAAGACTATTGCTTCCGCTCTAGTTAGCCGTGTTAAGATTCTAGCTAACCTTAAGATTGATGAACGACGAGTACCACAAGACGGTCGTTTCAAGATTAGGTTTAGTAGCCATCAGTACGCATTTCGTGTCAGCACCCTACCGATCGCCGAAGGTGAAAAGGTGGTGATGCGTATCTTGAATGAATCGACTGAAGCACTTACCTTCCAGCAGCTTGGCTTCTGGGGCCGTTCACTCGAAGTCTTTAACGACGCTTTAACTGAACCAAACGGAATGGTACTGGTTACTGGACCAACTGGTTCCGGTAAGTCTACTACTCTGTTTAGTGCGCTATCTAAACTAAACACTCCATCAGTTAATATCTCGACAATTGAAGACCCGGTTGAATACCGTATTCCAGGCGTTAACCAAACTCAGACCAACAACAAAGCCGGCATGACCTTCGCTAACGGACTAAGGGCTCTACTACGTCAAGACCCGAACATCATCATGGTCGGTGAGATCCGAGACTCTGAAACCGCCAACCTTGGCGTTCAGGCGGCTTTGACCGGTCACTTGGTATTCTCAACACTTCACACCAACAACGCAGCAACTACTCTACCTCGTCTTCTAGATATGGATATCGAACCTTTCCTAATCGCCAGCACCGTTAAGGCGGTTGTAGGACAGCGACTAGTTAGACGACTACGCCCAGCTACTAGAATTCAATACGTACCTACCCCTGAAGAAAAAGAACAGGTTCGTCGCCTACTTGGACTTAAGCCAGGTGAGTCTATGGCTCGTATCCACGAACTAGAAAAACAAGCCGCTGCTGCCGGCATTGGTGGAGATGCTCCATTATCAACTACACCAGACGATATTCTTTTCCTATGGCGAGCTAAGGAAGATGATCTTGAAGATGGCGCTCAGAACGGCTTTAAGGGCCGAGTTGGTAT
>CAYZJK010000013.1:21066-22296 GCA_964479125.1 uncultured Candidatus Saccharibacteria bacterium | reverse complement strand
TGATGATAACGCCTTAGCTTACCAGCACTAATAACCTCTACTTTTAAATCTAAATCAGCCTTCTCTAGGATGTTTTTAGTCTGCTGCTTGAAAGATCGATCACACCAAATACAAATATCAGCTTGCTGTTGAAACTTCTTAATTTCCTTAACGACTGCGACTAGAGGTGTGACGTGTCCGCCCGACCCCCCGCCTACTGCTAAAACCTTCATGCTTTACTCCTGTCTTTACTGAATCTACTTGATGGGTGGTGTACTTAGAAATATAAAATACCATACCGAGTGCTGCTGCTATAAACATCATACTCGTACCGCCGTAACTTAGGAATGGCAATGTAATACCAGTAAGAGGCATTAGTCCGGTCATAGCGGCAATATTAATCACCACATGTGAGCCAATCCAGCCAAATACACCAACGATTAACAGCTTGTGACTATCGTCTAAAACGTGATCCATAATCCGGAGTAGCCTCATTAGCAGCAGGAAGAAAATCGCAATAATCACCATTAAGCCAAAGAAGCCAAAGGTTTCACCTAGAATAGCAATAATCGAGTCGTTAATAGCCTCAGGAACATAGCCAGTCGCTTGGACACTGTTACCTACTCCAACGCCAAATAGACCACCTGAGCCAATTGCAATCTTAGCGTGCGCAATATGATAACCGTCATCGTCAATCGAAGCTTCATCACCCTGAAAGAAAGTCGCTACTCGCTCCATTCGGTGAGGGGCGGAAATAATCATTAAGACACCTAAAACTAGTATCCCAGCCGCTAACATACCGAGCATGCGCCAGTTCATTCCACTCATCACCAACATAGCCGCTACGATGGACACCATCGCAATACCGGTACCTAAGTCTTTTTGGGCAAATACGACGAATAGAAGAGATATGCCAAGCACTACTAATAGAGGTACTACAGTAGCCTGCCAGTCGTTAATCTCACCCTTCTTCATCTTAATCGCCAGGAAAGACGCCACAAATATTAGTAACGCAATCTTAAGCGCCTCAGCTGGCTGGAACGTACCAAATCCTGGAATTACAAACCAGCGACAAGCACCCAAGGCACACTGCGTAATCGAGTCAACGCTCAGCATATTTCCAAGCAGATATAAAGCAGCACATAGCCCTAATGCACCTAACAGTAGTGTGCCAGACCACTTACGTAAGATATCAAAATGAAGCAGCGTGGCAGTTAGGCCGAAAACTATTAAAGCAATCACGACACTGGT
>CAYZJK010000013.1:19538-20966 GCA_964479125.1 uncultured Candidatus Saccharibacteria bacterium | reverse complement strand
TTAAAGAACTTCTTAGAAACAATCTGGATTAAGCTTGAGCCTGCCTCTAGAACAAAGACTAGTCCAATAATCGGTAGTAGGAATAAAGTATTGGTCATCATAGCTACCACACCTAACGCCACACCGAAGGCGAAACTACCAACATCCCCCATAAAGAATCGCGCAGGATAAATGTTAAACCATAGATAGCTAAGCAGAGCGCCCATCACGGTGAAACAGAAGCCCGCTAGAGCGAAGTGACCCTGGAAAAGCGATATGACACCAAATGCACCGAAAGCAGCCACCAGAAGACCTCCCGCAAGCCCATCAAGGCCATCTGAGATATTAACTGCGTTGCCAGTTGCGACTACGGCGAAGGCAAATAGTGGAATCATCATCCAACCGATATGTAGATCACCTAAGAATGGCAAGTGAACGGTCTCATAGCCTAGCTTGGCATAGAAGAACCAACCTAGTGCTACACCCAAGATGGTAATCATTGAGAATTTAAGACTAGAGCGAAGACCAGCTACACCCTTTCCATCACCGCGAAGGTTAATTAGGTCGTCAATCAGACCAACAATTCCACCGCCAAGTAAACCAGCTAGCGGTAACCAGGTCTCACCCCTATCGAGGTTGAAAGCTAGAGTTACAGCTACAATTGAGAAAACTCCAATCGCTCCAGCCATAGTTGGGATGTTGCGATTAAACTTCTTAGCGTGTAGCTTGTTAAATACTTCTAACTGCTTACCGTCCGTACTGGTTGAGCGCTGCTTCTTCCAGAACTTATATCGATACGCTAAAAACGTATAAATTGGAGTTAGCATCATACTTAGTACAAACGCTACTAAGCTGAGCAGTAATACGGCCGGCATTTCGTCCGTAATAATTGATAGGGTTATTTCTTGATTCATTTAATTAGTTCCTTGGCTCTAGCTGATAGTACTCTAAAAGCCAATTAGATATTTCTGTAAAAACTGGCATCGCATGTATATTTCCTTGGATGTTCATACGCGCGCCGGACATCTGTACCATTATAACGTATTTGGTCTCTTCTTCAGTGCCTCCGAACCCTAAATAAGTACCGATAGTTTCATCGCTGACATACCGTCCATCTTTAATAGTCTGAGACGTACCAGTCTTACCACCCACATAGTAACCAGGTGTATCTTCTGAAGTGTAAGTCGATCGCGCTACGTAAGCCATATGACGGGCATCTTTTGAAGCTTGCTCGGTAATTACACCGCTTCTCGCTGGCTTTGGCGTAGTCTTAGTCAATTCACCATTCTCAACCGTGCCGTTAACGACTGTCGGCGTGTAGTATGTGCCTCCGTTAATAAGCGCGCTAAACGCTGAAGCAACTTGAATCATAGTTACGTCTAGCCCCTGACCGAACACCACGTTAGAATAACGAACCGCGTTACCCTGCTCTTGATCTGGAGGAATGAA
>CAYZJK010000013.1:0-19438 GCA_964479125.1 uncultured Candidatus Saccharibacteria bacterium | reverse complement strand
ACCTTGTACTGAGTTGACTTATCACGAATATCACCAGGTAAATCTGATGAAACTATCTCAGCTCCTGCCACTTCTCGGACCACTCGCTCTACCTCCTCAGGCTCCCTAACCACTGTCGGGTCGACAAATAGAATATAAACGTCTTGGTTCATCACCAAAGGCGCTAAATTATCTTTATCCATGGCATAAATCAAGCCACGCTGAGCTGGAATTCGAGTAGTTTTAACCTGTTCTTGACGGGCTAGTTCAGTGTAATAATCGTGCTGAATGATCTGCAGCTGAAAAAGTCGCACTGCAATTAAAGCAAACGCGACCATGAGTGATATTGCCAGAACCCTGGACCGACTTCCCCGTACTAACTCTTTCATAATCTATTTATTTAACACTAGCGAGCGTATTCTACATGCTCTGGAGCAGTCATAGCCTGGGCTACATCGCTGTTACGAATCGATTCAAGAGATGATAACCTTGCGTTTTCTACCTCAAGGTCTACCTTCTTAATAGACAACTCTTCAATCTCTCGGTTTAGGGAATCTGCAGTATAGTCGTATGTTGCAGGCACAGATGCTTGTGTCAGATATATCAATCCTAGCACAAGAATCATCAGAGATAAAATAACTGTATGACTCACAGGCCCCAACTTAACTGGAGAAACAAAACGTGCGGTGTTCTGATTGCGCCCCCAGGTCTGCTGGCGTCGTGTGGCAAATTGTGCGCGTTGATAAGACATGGATCAAACCTTTTTCTTTTATATTTTTTATTTTTGAGAAACTTTAACCCCTCCACTCACGATAAACGTGAGTGGAGAAACTGCACCCTACATAAGATCAAGGGTTGCGGGGGTTAATTATTTGATTCGTACAGCTACGTTCTGTTCAGCTGATACGTTTTGTACATTGATTTGGATTGGCATTGTTTTTGCCCTTTCTTTTTTGTTTATTTTTTCACAGCGACTCGAAGCTTTGCACTTCTTGATCGCGGATTGTGAACATCGTAAGTGGCACCATCGTATGCTTTTTTGGTTATAAGATCGAAATGACCTTCTAATCCGGAGTCAACCTGGTCTTTAAAGTATCTCTTAACAAGTCGGTCTTCTAGACTATGGAAGCTTATCACCCCTACCCTACCGTTCTGGTGTAAAAGATGTGGCAGGAGTGGTAATACTTCTTCGACCTGCGCGAGTTCTTGGTTGACCTCGATACGCAGTGCTTGAAAGGTTCGCGTGGCTGGATGGGTTCTACCCCTCTTTCCACGATGAAGGTTCGAGATCAAGTCCGCAAGTTCATCTGTTGTAGATAGTGGTCTTCGTTTAACGATTTCCTCTGCGATTTTTGCCGCAAAGTTTCTTCTCTCTTCGCCGTAACGAATCAGAATATCAACCAGTTGTGCATAGCTATAGCTATTAACTACATCTTCTGCAGTCACTGACTGTCTCCTGTCCATTCTCATATCGAGTGGACCGGATTTGTTAAAAGAAAACCCTCGCTTGTCTTGATCTAGCTGTGGTGACGACACCCCTAAATCCACAACTAAAATGTTAAACTTCTTTCCCTCTTCGATAAGAGCCTTTGCGGCACTTACAAAATCGGTATGAAGCAAAGAAACGCCCTTGTCGGCAAATCGCTCCAAATGCTTTATCGCATAATCGTCACGATCTACCAACGCAGAGTCTCTAAAGTTTTCTGTACGTCCTAAAAACGCCTCTGCATGTCCTCCGTATCCTGCCGTTAGGTCAAGATAACTCTCCCCTTTTTGAGGGTCGATAAGTTCAAGCATTGCGTCGAGTAGTACAGGAACATGTAACTCATACTCTTGTGGAGTATGTAGCTGTGGTGGATGTTCATTTATACTCATACTCACTAGTATAAACTAGTGAACTCGAGATCACCAAACTGACAACGTAGGCTTTGTTTTTTGTTTTTTTCGTGTGTGTTTGTTTTTGTAAAGTCGGATATCTGCTATATCGGCTTGCGATAGTTAATGGATATCCTTTGAGAGACTTATGTGTGAGGTGGAGTTTTTTTGGGAGGTGTTTTAAGTAAGGTACGCCGGAATTGCTTAATGTGACTCCGGAAGGGTCACCACACTACGTTGCCAGTTTGTTGATCTCGAGGGTTTATCAATTTGTTAAGGTTCAGATTATAAATTTGAGTTTAAGATTAGCCTTTAGTCAGTCGCCAGTATTTTCCGGCTCTGATTGCAACGATATCTCTATCGACGCCAGCGTAATCTAGCAGATGCTGTTCTATTGTCACCCTGCCCTGCTTCTCATCAAGGGTGTCAGCTGTCTTACCGTACCTAAACTTTACGTTTAAATCGGCTACTCGCTCGTCGAGGATATCCCCGTTTAGAGCTGATTCTACATCTTCGTCCCAAATGTCTTGCGGATAAAGATGAAGGTATTGCTGAAAGCCTCTAGTTACTACTACACCGCTTGCAAATTCTTCGCGCAACTCGGCTGGAATGGTTAGCCTTCGCTTGTCATCCAACTTTCGTTCGAAGTAATCAATGCTTGCCACGTATAGTGTTCCTTCTGGCTTACTTTTTGTTATTTAGTGGTTGTGTTTGTTTTGTAACTTTCGTTCGCCACTAAGTACATCTTACTACCCACTTCTACCCACTGCAAGTATAAAATGTGGAAGGATTCATGTAAGGTGCTTACTTATCCACATTTTTGTGGATAAGTCCCCAAATAAAAGACCCGGCTGTGGGCCTAGCCGAGTCTTTTAACAGATTGAGACTCACCTATCGATTAAAAATCAGTGAAGCGATCTCATAATCGTGCTGAGTTGTCACCTGGAGGATGATCCAGAACACTAGGACGATTAAGTTAACAAAGATAGAAACTACTAGAAGGGCATTTCGAAAGTCCTCCGCAGTAGCCCTCTCAATCTCTGCCTGGCTGATAACAGATATATCTACATCTTGCGGATTGTTTCGCATTGCTGTTTTTTCCTTTTTGTTATTTTTTATCTTTTGTTTCATAATACCTATACATTAGCATAAGCTTGATATAAAGTCAACCACTAGGCCACATACATTAAACTTTGTAAAATCACTATCTACTTAGTATTGCTGAGGATATACTTTCTACCCTTCTTTTCTCCCCTAGCCTCTAATAAGCCGACCTCTACTAGTCTAGCGAAGTACTTCTTAACACTTTCGCCAGATAAGCCAGTTAACTCCTGTGCCTGCCTATTAGTGACTTCACCTCTGTTATCTAAAGCGGTTGAAATCTTCTCAAGAAACTCTCGATCTAACTGAGATAACTCCCCTACTCTACTATTACTAAATAGATCAACCACTCTATTTTCTGGCAGAGACTTAAGTGTGTCATATATAACCCTTAATACACACTCTACGTAAGTACCCGGATTCGCTCTTCTATACGAAGCAACTAAAGACTCGTCATACTCCTGCCGGTGATTATTCACCGCCTCCTCTAATGGAAGCCACCTAAACACATCCTTCCACTGCCGATGGATAATAGCCTGCCAGATACCTGCAATCTCTGAACTACCCCTATTAAAGGGCTGTATATACTCAATCCAAAATCGGACTGCTATGCCTTTAACTAACGGATGTACCTCAGAGCGACTAGCCCAGTCTAATAGATTCTGCATTAACTGCTCAATATCTCTTGTTCGAGACCCGGCATGAACCAGTTCATCATCTATATACACACCTAAGCTACTAGTTCTAAAATCTCCAGCCTCATTATCTATCCCATACATTAGGTCACTATGCACCTTTAATAGGTCTTGCATACTATATGGATCATATTTAAGTAAATTCTCAGGATAATCACCTAAAAACCTTGAATCGGTGTCCGGATCAGCCATTTGACCAATAAAACCCGCAATCTCAGCCGTGAGATTCAGCGCTACAGGGGTGGTGGTTAAATGCTTGTCCTCCATAATACCTATTATGATATATCGTATCATATAACGGTAATTATATCGGTAATAACGGTAATGCTCACAGGTGGAAAACTACGGGATAACATTGGATAACTATTTTATCCCCTATTTTCTTATAAATAATCAAAAAACCTCGCCTATTTAGCGAGGTTTCTAGGTGATGTATGACCCTTAAGGCCAGACTTAGACTAATTCAGCCCTATATTGCCTATAGACTGATATCAGAGCTTTTGCGACCGCGTCAGAGTCATGCCTAATCAGCGTACGCGCCTCTGCAATCGGATCAGACTTGTTTGGATTGGACCAAATTACATTAGAGATTAGATTTGCCCCTAGAGCATCATAAGTTTCATCGCTCATATCATCCTCTCGAACATACTCTTCGCCCTGCTTGGCATACTTCTCGAGCAGTTCCTTACTTGGCGTCTCGTTGTTATAGAGGACCACATCTAGGAAGCTCCCGCCTACTAACCGTTCAATCTCTTTGGCGTAATCAGATACACAAAAGCCATCAGTCTGACCCGGCTTAGTAACAAGATTACATACGTACACCCTTAAAGCCTTAGTCTTCTTTAGGGCTTCTGCAATACCTGGAACAATCAGAGCCGGCGCCAGGCTGCCGTAAAGATTACCAGGTGCAACCACAACCATATCTGACTCTAAAATCGCTTTAACAGCCTTAGGATTAGCTTCAGCGTCGGGCTCTAACCTTAGATTAGGTCGGACTTTAGAAAATTTTTCATGAGCAATCTGAAACTCACCAACTACATTCGGCACACCCTCCTGCTCAAGTACAAGGCGAACATCGGTTAGTGTTACCGGCTCAACCGTGCCAGCAATGTTAAGTACCTCACTAGCTAATTCAACCGCTTTACCGAAGTCACCAGTCATTTTCTCGAGGGCGGTAATGAATAAATTACCAAAAGCATGACCCTCAAGACTACCTTCACTAAAACGGTAGTTAAACAGATCGCGGAGTTCAGGGGTGCGACTAAGCGCTACAAGACACTGCCTAACATCACCTGGAGGAAGAGCACCTAGTTCATCCCGTAACTTACCGGTGCTGCCGCCATCATCAGCCATATTAACTAAGGCGGCAATCTTACTAGAGTAATGCTTTAAGCCTGTTAACAGGGTGAAGCTACCTGTTCCTCCGCCAATAACAGCAATCTTTATGTCATTTGATCTAGAAAACACGTCACCCTGAACCATTTCTTTAAAGCCTCCTTAGCTTCTTAATCGCCCGGCCATACCAGGTCGCACTATCTCTCAAAGCCCTCTCATAAGTTCGATAGTTTACCTGTGCTAAGCCGTACCTTGGCCAGCGGCCATCAGTCCATTCGAACCCGTCGGTTAAACTTTTATAGATATATCCTACAACCTTAGATCCGTCCTTCATAGAGTTTTGTATTGCTACGACGGTCTTTTGAATCCACTCTTTACGTCGGTCGTCATCTGCGTCTGCAATACCATTATCTGTCACTAAGATCGGTAGCTTATACTTGTCGTACAAGCGATTAATTGTGTACTCAATATCTTCAGGCTGATGCCCATCACCAGTGTCACTCACGATACCATCTGGGTTGTGCACCCTGTAGCCATAAACTCGATCACTCACTGCTCCAGCTACACCAATATAGTCACTGCGCTTAACTACCCTACCTAGGAAGAAATCGTCTGACACAAACTGCAGGTATCTCGCTGAAGCACGACTAAGAATGGCATCATCACCTGGATAAACAAATGACGACGAGTAAGCTACCCCCACCTTAGCGCGAGCTTGATGCTCTTTAATCACCCGGTAGGCCTTGTTATGAGCCTTAGCTAAATTAAACAGTACCTTAAACGCCCGAGCCCTAGATTTAACCTGTGGTGGCCAAGCGCCCTCTAAATAGCTATTCTGGACATATACGTTAGGCGTCTGGATAGTAACGACATACTTGATATGTACACCCATCTCTTCCATTACCTTGTCGATAAACCTAATAAAGTGTTCAATGTTACTGGCCTTTTCAAATCCACCCAGCTCGTCAAACCAGACTGGCAAGGTGTAATGAAATAGAGTTACAACCGGTTCAATACCGCGACTTCTGAGCGCTTTAAGGTATTTCTTATAGTGACTAATTGCTGAGACATCCCAAGCACCTTGAGTTGGCTCAATCCTGGACCACTCAATACTAAACTTATAGGCATTCATATTGAGTTTGGTTAAGAGGTCAAAATCCTCCTCATAAAGACTGTAATGCTTAACCGCACTACCAGAGATGTAGTTGGCTGGCAGCTTTGCTAGGCGCTGAGCTGTACTCCATGACGGTAAGTCGCCATAGTGATAGCTACTTTGAGCAGCTAAAGACTGCGCGTTCTCACGCTCCCAGACTGACCACTGGTTAACTCCTCCACCTTCTACCTGATAAGATCCACTTCCTGCTCCCCATAAAAAGGTCTTAGGAAACGTTCTCTCCTCTTTCTCTCGCATAGCATTCATTATACAGCACCCTAACCTACTACGTCGGCTCCTAGCAGTTTCTTAAGCCTTATCTCGATCGACCCTTCATGTCGACCCAGACTCTCTGACATAGCCTTAATAGTCTCGCCACGGTTAAACATCTCAACTAGTGTACTGTCATCCTTTTTAGTCCAGCGCATATAGGCGTTCGGATAATCCACTCGCATCTTCTTAACCTTTTCTGCCCATGAATCAGCCTTCGCTGCCTTTTGCTTAGCTATAATCTCTTCTTTTTGCTCAGTAGAGTAAACTAAGTGTCCATACTCTCGCTTAGTCTGACTGGTACGATTCTTTAACATCTCATCAATCATTAGAGCGTCTCCACTAATCTGAAGAGCGGTCCGGTTAATACCATATAGAGAAATTGCATCTAGAGACTTAACACGCGATAAGGCAACATATCCCATCCCAGGTACAAATGCTTTTCTAAGGTCAATATTAGCCGCATCTAGGGTCATACCCTGACTCTTGTGAACAGTAATTGCCCAAGCTAACCTAAGAGGTATTTGCGATACTGAAGCTCGCTTCTTTACGCCATCATTGTATTCCCAGCTCTCAGGCACCATCGTCGCAGTACGGCCATTACTAAACTCCACTATCGGATATCTGGTACCAGTTTCAAACCCAACCACAGTCCCCGAACTACCATTCATATACTGTCTGGTTGGAGAATTCTTAACCGCCATCACATGAGCACCAATTTTAAGCTCCAGTACGGCTGGTGCTAGCATTGAGCGCTGTAGGTTTTCGACGTAGTTCTGGGCACCAGAAGTATACGCCTCGTATCGCTCTAACTCACCCGTTAACTGATTCAACTTACGAGCATTGATAGTATCTACATCAATATTAACCGTGTGCAACTCTGTATTCTCTGGTCGCTCACCATCTGTAACTCGTTCTAGTAGCTTCTCAGCATGACTACGCCTTAAATCACCATCTCGCATAGCCGACAGAATCTCTAAGAGATCTTCATCCTCTTGTCTGTATTGAGTTTCAAGATATAAAACCTCAGGATCTAGCTCGCGCCAGCTCTCAGCGCTAACTACAAAAGAACCCTCCCTGCTACCCGGTCGATTAATTGGTGGCAACTGGAAGAAGTCGCCACTCATAACAATCTGAATGCCACCGAACGGCTTATCGCTATTACGCACAATTCGACAGACGAAATCCACCATATCTAAGCGGTAGTCGTGAAGCATACTGATCTCGTCAATGATTAAGATATCAGTTGACCTAATCGCCTCACGCTTAGTCTTCGTAATATTGTCGATATCACTCTCCGAGATTTCACTCTTGATACCGATACCCGCCCAGGCGTGGATAGTTGAACCATTAAGATAAGTGGCTGCCAGACCCGTAGTGGCCGTCTTGGCAACTTTTTTACCCATGGCTTGAGCAGCCTCAATAAAGGTGTTCAAGACATATGTCTTACCTGCACCAGGAGGACCCGTTAATAGGGCGCTATGCCCATCTAGTAATATTCCTAAGGCTGTTTCTTGAAGCATATTAACCGCGTGGCGGCTCTCCTTCAGGATCGCTCAGAAGCTTCTTGCTCTTAATCTCGTATCTTTTACCAGTTACCTGACTAGTAATGTAGTCTTCATTGATCAGATTTACGAAAACGTCTAGGTCATTGCCGTCCATGATGATAATCGAATCATCAGTATCGGTCATAATCTCTAGCTCCATCTCATCGGCATACTCAACAGCCTGCTCTTGAGACACTGCTCCAATCTCCATCTTCTGAAGCTTGTTAACAATCTTTTTCTTCTCTTTTACAAGTGACTGCAGGTCTAGTCCGTCTGGGAAACTTAGCTTGTAGTGCTCTTCGATTTCTTTAAGCTTAGCGTCAGCCACTAGCTGCTTTTTGTACTCATAGTTAAAGAGACGCTCAAACTTAGGAGAGTTAAAGATAAAGATGTCTTGATTGACGATTAGAACTTGGTTGTCGACTGGCAGCTTAAGCCCAGCCTCAGCCTTAAATGAGTTAAATTCACCTTCCCTAAACTCCCAAGCAGCCGCACCGTTAAGTACACTACTCGACTGGATAGCTTTTACAATGTAGAAGAACTTCTCAGGATCATCTTTGTGACTAAACCTAGCGACAATACCCTTAATACTCTTAAAGCCGTGCTCCTCTTCGCTAAACTCAACAATGTCGTGTCGCTCATTCTCAATTAAATGCAGCAAAGTCTCAGCTCGCCCTACATTTGAAAGATTAGTCCTTAGAAGCACATTGTCTTCTTTTTCGCTCATTTCAAAGTCTCGTACAGCTAAACCTGTACCAGCTCCCATTTGCACCTGTCCAATAATATCGAATAGAAAAATTGGTCGAATCTGTGCATCAATCTCAGCCGAAAAACGAGTACTAAATGGAGTGTACTTCTTGTTAAACAAGAAAAACTCTACATCTAATTCATTCTTAATTGCTTCTGTGTTGTTAGCCCACAGAAAAATATCGGTCACCTGAGGTGTTTCCCCTCCGTCTTCTGTCATCCCTATTTCATCCTTAAGTTTTTAATTAATCTCCCCCTATTATAGCCCAGATATCCCCAACTTGGTTAATTTTACTTATCCCAAATAAACTTATTACCAAAATGCCCGTAGCCAGACGTCTCCTCATAGAACGGTCGCTTAAGGTTTAGATACTCAATAATACCCCTTGGGGTTAAGTCATAGCCTTCAATCTGACGCGCCTGACCATCAACTATCACCGTACTTTCTAGCGGCTCGGCCTTCCCTATCGCATAAGCTAGGCGAACGTACACCTCATCGGCTTTTAACTGCCTTAAATAGTCGACAGCCACTCGTCTAGCCATGTAAGCAGCGCTTCGATCAACCTTAGAAGCGTCTTTACCACTAAATGCTCCGCCTCCAATTGGAACTAAAGGACCGTAATTGTCCACCACCAGCTTTCGACCAGTTAAGCCTGCGTCAGCGTCAAAACCACCCAGACTCCACTCACCCGCTGGATTAGCAAAAATTTCTACTCCATCTACACCGAATAGCTTATACTCCTTAGAAATACTACTTATCCAATCTTCTACCGCACTGTGCAATTCTTTTGTTCGGCTATTCTGGAAGCTTGCCACCACTGACGCCAACCTATCGCCCTGTAGAGTAACCTGGGTTTTGCCATCAAAATGCCAAGTACGGTATAGGTGTCGATTTAATTCTCTTGAGAGTACTACCTCGAGTGGCAACTCCTGCTTTGTCTCAGATGTGGCGTAGCCAATCATAATACCCTGATCACCCGCTCCGCCGGTATCTACTCCTTGAGCTATTTCTGGACTCTGCTCCTCTAGCTTAACAACAACCCTTACGTTATCGCCCGCTAGCCGATGAACTATCGACTCGATATCAACCGATTTAGCATTAGAGGTTACCTCACCAGTTACAAACACTACGCCATGCCCACCGGCTACATCAACCGCTACTCGTGAATCAACATCTTCGCTGAGATAAGCATCTAGCACTGCATCACTGATGCGATCACAAATTTTATCTGGATGCTTTGGTGAAACGCTTTCAGCGGTTCGATAAGATTGTTGTTTGGTCATATAAAAAATCCTTTCTATCTAACCTGATAAGAAAGGATTTCATACTTCACCAGAAAGGCTAATATCTTTCCCTGCAAATCAGGTGGGAATTAGCACCATACTCCGAGGAGCTGGTTGCTGGTGAGTCATCGGGCCCGTCCCTCGTCACACTCTTGATATTGATAATATTGTTAAGTATAGGTCTATTTAGCTGTTTGAGCAAGCGCTAGCAGTGTAGTCAGCTATACTCGTTCACCTAGCCGAGCCTTATTAGCCCACTCGTCAGCCATCTCATTACCTTCTGTGCCAACATGCCCTCGAACCCACACTAGCTGCGCATTAGAGTTTTGATAGGCCTCATATAGGTCTTTAACAATGTCTAGGTTCTTAATCTCACCACCTTTTTTAACCCAGCCTTTAGCCTCCCAGTTGGGTGCCCACTGAGTAACTACGTTAATCCAAAACTGACTATCTGTGTAGATAGTAACTGGCTTATCTCCAGCATCTTTAATAGCAGCTAAGAGAGCCTTACCTTCCATGCGTATGTTTGTTGTGTCACCCTCTTCTGACCCAAGGATATGAGGTTTCATATTCTTGATAACTGCATAGCCGCCAGGACCAGGGTTAGGACTTGCTGATCCGTCCGTATAGTAAATATCCATATCTGTTATTATAACAAGTCTTAGCTAGATTGAGGGTTTCTTTGAGTGTGCTTTGTGTACTCAGAAACTCGACTATCTATCTTGCGTCTCAGAAAACGTCTTGGGATTGAAGCGTAGGCTGGAATCTGCTCACCTGACTCTAACTGAACAGTCTGACTAAGGGCAATATCAGCTATCTCTAGCTCCACCTCTTCACTCCTCTTCTCTTCACCTCCCCTTGCGACCTCTCGGGCGTACTTTCGCAGCTTTGAGTTTCCTTCATGGTTATCTAGCGCAACCGTAGCCACACCCTCCCAGTAGCGCTCTCTACCTTCGTTGGTTAAAGTTGGACCATCTATTCCAGACTCCTCCAACATTTCTTGAATAGCGCCCCTAATCGTTTCTGAATCTTCATCGCTAAAGGACTGCGCTGGCTGACCGTCCCTACGGACGCCAATACGTGGCTGCACTGGCGTTCCATCCAACTTAATTGATCCATCTATGCCATATATGCAAGCTGACTCTGAGTCTGAAGCATACGAATCCTGTACATAAAGATAAACGGTAGAACTATCCCTTAATGTCATTGCAAAAGCCGTACACTTGAACCGAGTCGTATCACCACCCCAATGACTAACTGTATATTCCTCACCCCTCGCATTATGCGCTTCTTCACCAGTTAACCTTAGGATATCCATACTATACTCATGTAAATCTTCGACCGTGTAAGCCGGGTGCTCTTTATGGAATAATCTCTCCTTGTTTTGACTCCTACCCTCGCTCATTTACTCTCCTCTTTTAAGTAAATCGCTTCTGCTGTTTACTTAATGAATTTAAGTTACCTATCAGCAAAAACGACACCTGTAATCAGGTGTCGTAGTTTTATAATTCTTCGGGCTTAACTCGCTTCTGCTCAGTCGTGTCTCGGTCTCGTACAGTCACCGTGCCATCCTCTAGTGTGTCGAAGTCAATTACTACACAATAAGGTGTTCCGATTTCATCCTGTCGGCGATATCGCTTACCAATATTACCACTGTCGTCCCACATCACATTGCCGTACTTCTTCTTAAGATCTCGGTAAACTTCCTCAGCTTTTTCAACTAGCTCTTGCTTGTTCTTAAGGAGTGGAGATACAGCAAACTTTACTGGCGCTAGATGATGAGGTAGTCGCAGAACGATTCGCTTCTCGCCGTTAACTTCGTCCTCAGTGTAAGCTTCAGACAGAATAGCCATCACCATGCGCTCAACACCAAATGAAGGTTCGATTACGTGAGGAACTAGCTTCTCGTTAGTACCCTTGATTTGATACTCCATACTCTTGCCGCTCACGCGCTGGATATTAGATAGGTCAAAGTCGGTCCTATAGGCTATACCTAATAACTCATCACGACCAGTCGGATAGTCGTACTCTATATCAATTGTCTTCTTGCTGTAGTGAGCCCTGTCTTCTTCCGGTACATCTAGTTCGTGTATCTTATTTTCATCTAGACCTAAGTAAGTTAGGAAGTCATGTGTACTTTGTCGAAGCATCTCAAATGCTCGCTCCCAATCTGACGGGTGAACAAAATACTGGATTTCCATTTGCTCAAACTCACGTGACCTAAAGACAAAGTCTCGCGGGCTAATTTCATTCCTAAATGCCTTACCCTGCTGAGCAATACCAAATGGCAGATCTGGGTAGAAACTATCAACCACGTTCTTGTAGTTAGTAAAGATACCTTGAGCAGTCTCAGGCCTCAAGTAACTAACAGAGCCTGCGTCCTCAGTTGCACCAACATGAGTCTTAAACATCATGTTGAATGTGCGTGACTTAGATAGCGGATTGCCATCAGGGCTCTTAATGCCTTTTTCTTCAATCGCAGCATCCATCTGCTCGATAGTTAGACCATCCGCATCAATGCCATTATCTTTTAAGACGTGGTCTGTTCGGTAGCGCTTCTTATTAACCGTATCCTCACATAGTGGGTCGACGAAAGTATCGACGTGCCCACTAGCCTGCCATACTTTTTGGTTCATCAAGATTGCCGCATCAACACCGTACATGTCATCACGACTATCAACGAAATGACTCCACCAGGCTTGCATCACAGCTCGCTTTAAAGTCACCCCTAGCGGTCCGTAATCCCAGGTTCCACTCAGCCCCCCGTAGACGTCACTTCCTGGATAAATAAATCCACGGCGCCTTGCTAGGCTTACAATTGACTCCATTTTCTCGTTCTTGTGATGCTTACTCATATTAGTGCTAGTATACCACAGAGATTACAACAGTTTTACACCCCAGCGTGATGCATACTGATCGCCAACAGCTCAGTCATATACTTTCTTGAGTCCGACACCCTCAGGCCAACCTGAAGTGGCTTTTCGTGAAGAACGCGCAGGATTTTAATGTGATTCTCTGTCACAAGACCGTTTGGATCAGCTACAAAAGAATCACTCAAGACATCGTATCGATACTTAACACCTGGCTCTAATTTAGACCCTTCAGCATCGCGCCATATATTTAAGTCCTCGCCAGCTACTTTAGACGAGTTAAGGTAAAACCAAGTTTTAATTAAAGGCAGTGGAGCATCTAGTTGATTGAGAGCTTCTAGAGTTTGGAGAGTCACGCCATACCATTCTGGGTCGTCGACTAGCTCTGAACCCTGAGCCACTTTCTTTAAAGCCTCGTAGGCAAAAGTCAGCCGTTCATAATCTTCAAGGATGCGTCGGTAGAAATTCTGCATCCGAGCCGAACTCAATATACCTAGCTCACCCCTGCCGTGTCGGATTATAATTTCTGAGACACTAAATAGTTCAATACCCCCAGCTAACTTCGACATTGGCTTACGTACACCCTTAGCCATGAAGCTACGCCTCCCCTTAGGAGTGATACACTGCACCACTCGATCAGCCTCGCCGTAGTTAGTCCGCCTCAGGACTATTGCCTGAACCTTTTCAACTTTCATGCGTCACTCTCCTTATGGAGGCGACTATATCATCTACTCCCATAGTGGCCTTATCTAAGACGGATACTACACCGTACTGACTCAAGTCAGCCTGCCCTAAGAGTGATGCTTCCGTGGTAATTAATATAATCGGCACGCTCCATACGTCTTCATGTGAAGCCATTTCATGGATTAATGGAAAAACAGTATTCCCCTTTAATAAAACATCCGCCACAACTACATCGGGCGAATAATCATCGATTGCCAAGACTGCTTCATGAGGAGAATCTACGACCAGGACCCGATACCCCTCGTGTTTTAACTGAGACTCGTATAAGTCCGCCTGCCACCTATCATCTTCTAGTAGTAAAACTTTTATTGCGCTCATAGTAGTGACAACTGCTCCGATAATGGGACTGCTACATAAAACGTCATCCCATCCTTATGTCTTATTGTACCCGTTCCACCCTGCATACACCTAGCAAAGTATTCAGCAATACTTAAACCAAGTCCACTACTGAGAGGTCGTCCAGTCACGGAGGCGTTCTTAATAGCCTTATCAATATCACTTCGACTTAACACCGGCCCGCTATCTCTGACGCCTACCCTAACCTGATCACCGCTTTTAGCTACAGAAAACCTAACAATACTGTCGTCATTTGAATACTTAAGTGCATTATCAGCGTAATTTAATAATACCCGCCTCAGTAGTTCTCGGTGACCAACGGCTATATAAGATCCTCGCACCATAGGCACCTCAATCTGCTTTTCATGAGCCTTGTATAGAGGCCACAATTCGTGCGCCACCTCTTCGCATAAACCAACCACATTAACTGGCTCAGTCTCAACAATAGCCAGTTCAGACTCCCTCATCGAAAATAGTTTCGTTAAGTCCCCGACTAGCCTTAAAGCCCGGTCACTCGTAGCTGCTATTCGTTCAATCGACTCAAGCTTCTGTGCGTCAGATAAGTAGTCCTGGTTAGCAAATAAAGCCAGCTGTCTAATCAGAGAAAGAGGCGTCTTTAATTCATGTGCTAGAGCAGCAATATCCGGCGTCAAACCCAACTCTGTGGACCTAACATTTTTATCCCCGGTCTCATAAAAAACACCCCTCTTCATGTAATATTATCTTATCACGATGAGGGGTGTTTATATACTGCTACTGGTTCAATTAATCGTTGTAAGTGATCGTTTGAATAATGCGGTCGAAGTCTGTCATAAACGTCTCAGCATCAGTTCTAAGTGTCACTGTTTTATCTCGAATCTTATATACCACAGCTGAGCCACGGATATTATTAGAGAAGTTGCCATCAAACCGTGTTCCCTGGTTACCGCTCGTGGTAGTTACTCCTGAACGAAGATCACCTTTTCGAACGAGGTTGGCATAGCCAGCTACAACAGCGTCGTAATCTTTACTCTCAATAGTTACACGTAGAGCAAACTGCTGATCTCGCCCGATTGGCGGAACTACACCTGGGTTTAGGTACGCTTCGTAAGTACCACCCCTAGAGATATCAGTTGCCTCATGTACGCTCCATGTCTTTGGGTAGTTGAACTCTAGTCGACCGTAATCGTCTGGGCCAACAAACCTAGCGTTAGGCTCTTTTTCGCGCTCGGTAAACTCTTGCAGAGACTTTTCAGCCTGTTCCTGACGAGCTTGAGCTGCTGCCACTTCTTTTTGCCCCTCAACGTCGTTGTAGGCGTTTTGGTAGTTAACATATGACCAAATTGCTAGACCGCCAAAAACGATGGTCATGATCGTTAAGACCACGATCACCACTATAAGCATAGTGTTGCCGGACTCTTTATTTATATTTTGCCTATTCATAAGCGTCATTATAGTATTACACCTCAAGTAAGTAAAGGCTCGACTCGATAAAGAAAATGAGTGGCACTCCGCTTTTTATATTCCACTTCAGGAAACTCAAAACCATAACTTATCACATCAAAAGACTTCTGCTGCTGAGTTGCCTCATTTTGAATTTTCTTATATATGCCAGCAATATGCCTAGACTCACTAAAGACATATATCACCGTTACGTCAGATGATATCTTTGCCTGCAGATAGTTAACCATCCTAGCCCTATATCGATTCTTAAATTGACGCAACCTAAACCTAGAGATCAATATCAGTATCGGGTTAATCTCGTAATTAATAGACCTAGCGCCCAGCTTGCAAGCCTCCAGGCATACCACCCCGTCGCCACCGCCTAAATCAAGCAGAACATCAGAAGATGTTAACGGTCTAAGTTTTGAAAAAGCTTCATCAAGATCACTCCGATGCGACGGTACATATGGAGCACCAATAATTACCGTCAGCACAAACACACCAACTATAACTGCCAGGATAACCAGCAACAAGCTCATCGCTAATCTTCTTTTTTAATAACGGTAATGACGTTTTTTAGCTCTTCGATGTCCTTAGCGATATCTTCAGCTAGCTTCTTGGTTGACTTATAGCGATCAACCGCCTCCTCGACCGTAAAATCTTCGCCCTCAAACCAGGCAACTTGCTTTTCTAACTCTTTAATTTTGTCATCTAAAGTAACTTTATTTTCTTTCATAAGATTTTACCTCTGCCTTAATTATAGCTTCGTTAGTTTCTATCTGAATATCTGAACCGACAGCAGGAGTACCTCTAATAATTGAATACCCTCGCCTCAAGACATTAGCTGGATTATAAGACTCCAGCAACTGCACCGAACCCTTAACCGCATCCTGATAGCTTTCAATCTTAAGATCAATTGTCCGGTCCAGACGATCAATCAACCCTGCTACATTTAGAACCTTAGTATCGAGGACTAACTGGATGCGTCGAGGCACTCCCGTAACAAGACCTTCTACGTAGCGCTTAACGTCAGCCTTGTCCGGCGTAATAATCTCAGCCGCATTACTTGGAGTTGCCGCTCGAACATCCGCTGCCAAGTCGCTCAAAGTGGTGTCAGTTTCATGACCTACTCCGACTACAGTTGGAATACGGCTAGCTGCAATCGCTCTAACAACCGCCTCATCATTAAATGAAGCTAGGTCATCTAGGCTACCTCCACCTCTAATCAACACTAGGCAGTCAACTAGTTCTTCTCTGGTATTAAAGTATTCAATCGCTTTAATAATTTTATCTGGAGAAGATTCGCCCTGCACCTGAACATGGTAAACCTGAAACTCAATACCACCCCACCGCTGAGCTGCAATGGTCGTAAAATCTGCGTACCCAGCTGACTCGGTACTAGCGATTAAACCTACCTTGTTAATAGATTCCGGCAACAACCTCTTTCGCTCAGGTGAAAACAAACCCTCTTTATCCAACTTAGCCTTTAAGAGTTCAAAACTCTTCTTAAGACTACCTTCTCCGACCGGTCTAACCGCATCAATCGTCAGGCTAAACTTTCCCCACTTAGTTAGCTTAGGTCTAGCCCTAACCACCACCTTCATTCCATCCTGCAAAGGTGTGCGCATCTGAAACAGCATCATAAAACAGCCAACCGAAGATTCATTATCTTTTAGATTAAAAAAGACATACTTACCTTGATTAACCTTAAAAGAGTCAACCTCACCCTCAATTACGACGGCTGGATAAGCCATATCTAAGGTTTGGTTGGTGACCGCTATAAATTCACTAACACTAAAACTAGGAAGCTGTCTTTGGTCTTGATCCATGCTTAAGTACTGCCTGTTGATAGAAAGGATAGCCAAATATCACTGTCCCTCCGATTAATATTACTCGCGCCAACACGATGCCAGCGATACCAATAACTGGATTAATACCTACAATAGATAGAAAACCAACCATAATTGCCTCGTATAATCCTGCCCCACCTGGAGTGATCATTACTAGTCCAGCCATAGATGCTAGGGCGTGAGCGATAGCTAGTGGAGCCGGATTGATTGGCTCACCTAGCGCTAGAAATGCTACGTAGAACATACCAATCTCACAGACACTAAAGACTACGCCCCATAGTAGCGGCCCGATAAGAACCTGCTTATTCGACCGAACTTTGTGAAAGCCAACTCCAACTTTAACGAAGAATCTTTCTAGCGAACCACCGCTGAAATAATCTTTCTTCCGACCGAAGGTAGCTAAGTAAACTATTTTATTGGCTATCTTGCTTAATGTCTTAGCTATTTTAACTACTCGTGCTTCCTTACTGAGGATATACGTCATCGCCGCTACACCTAGTGCTAGCGCAGCTACGAGCAGCGCTACAACACCGGTCACCCAGCGATTAAGCGACCCATCTAACAGCATCCACACCACCGACACCAGCAGGATTAAGATAAACCCTCCACTAATTGCCACCAATCTCACTAGTTGAGCAGTAGTTGAATCAGAGTAAGATACGCCCATATGTTTCATTCGCCATGCCGTATAAGACATACCGCTCACTCCAGCGCTAGGAAACGTATGGTTCACAAAGTTCATTTCAAGCGACAGTCTAGCCAATGAAATACGCTTGATTGAACTAACTAATTTTTGAGAGCGAAGATAAGAGAACATAGTCTCTCCAGTCGCATAATAAGATAGGATCTGCAAAGGAATGATGGCGGCTACTAGTAGCCATACATTCAACTGCCCTACTAGGCTCCAGGCCTGTAATATTTCATTTCTTGAAAAATACAGCACAGCAACCAGCAGTAGAGCTGTTGCGATGCTCAACCATGTTCTTAGCGATACCTTCCTAACCACACTTCTTATTATACGTACCTAATGGTGAATAAGCTATAATGTATCTATGATAATTTGTATCCTCGGACGACAACCCGAACTTAGTCACGTAGAGCTTTCCTCTATGTTCAATAACACCGCTCTTATTGATAATCAGTTTACTCTCGTCAAAGATGATGCAGACTTTGATATCCAGAAACTAGGCGGCACCCAAAAAGCCGGCCGAGTAATCAAAACTCTTCCCGCTCGTGGCTGGGATCAGGCTAGAGACTTCCTAAGTAAAGAATACTTTAATAAACACCTTGAATCAGTTCCGAACAATAAAATTACCCTAGGTATCAGCGCCTACAATGCGCCGTCTTTCGTGACTCGCAACCACCTGCAAACCATCGGAATGAACATTAAAAAACGAGCCAAAGCCTCATCTAAGAGCCTGCGCCTAATTCCTAATAAAGACATTGATCTAAATAGCGCTGTTAGTCATCACAATAAATTAGGACTATCACCTAACAAAAAAGAACTGTTCATTATTTTCACCTCTCGCAATACTTATATAGCTGAGAGTGTAGGTGCTCAAAACATTACTGCCCTAGCAGAAAGAGATCAACAGCGACCAGCTCGAGACGCTTTCGTAGGCATGCTACCGCCTAAGCTGGCTTTAATGATGGTTAATATCGCCACTGGCAATTTTGGCGGCCAACCAGCCGACACCGTCATTGATCCTTTTTGTGGCACTGGTGTAGTTTTACAGGAGGCTTGGATTAGAGGCTTTAATGTTATCGGTACAGATCTAAGCGATAAGATGATTGACTACAGTCAACGAAACATGGACTGGCTTCAAGGCAAGTACCCACGAGACGATTTAACCATCCACATCAAACAAGGTGACGCCATGACGCACGACTGGAAACTACCAGAAGGCGCTCCAGTAGCTATAGCCTGCGAAACCTACCTGGGTCAGCCATTTAGCGCTCCGCCGCGTGACGCGAAGCTAGAAGAGGTCCGCAAGCTATGCAATAACATCGTTAACAGTTTCCTGAAGAATATTCACACTCAGACCCAACCAGGCACCATCCTATGCGTAGCTGTGCCAGCTTGGACAACGCAACAAGGTGACTTAGCTAGATTGCCAGCTGTTACAAACATCGGTACACTAGGGTATGAAAAGCTAATCGACAAAGATCTAATCTACAAGCGAGAAGATCAAGTAGTAGCTAGGGATATTTTAGTGCTCAGACGGCGCTA
>CAYZJK010000012.1:0-22709 GCA_964479125.1 uncultured Candidatus Saccharibacteria bacterium | reverse complement strand
ACCCCCGATCATGGGACCAGAACCCACTGCCTTACCGCTTGGCTAATCCCCAATACAGCAACTATTTTATCAGATATGCCTAGTTGTCGCAATAATTAATCAAACCAGCTTAAAGTTAAAACCCCTCACCTATTAGTGAGGGGTTTGTGTAGACTTAGTCTCCCATTACCAGAATGCTGCCCCTTATATAGTCAGGCACACTGATGTGTGTTGGATTAAAAAGCGATCCGTGAGTGCTAATTACCTTGTGCTCAGCTAACTCAAGCTTCTTGTAATCCGGGAGTGCTCCTTAGCCAAGGTGCGATGCAGCTCGTAGGTACTCTCAGGTATAGATCGACCAGACCTAGTCTGATAATGTCTGTGAGAACTGGGAGTAGCGGACGACTTTTTCTTGGCATCTTTCTCAAACTGAGAATACTCATCAATCACCCTACTGGCCTCTTTGTAGGCAGCCTTGATGGATTGCCTGTGTTCAACGACAAACTCTTCACCTCGGCAGGCTCAGTAGGATAAAAGCGCCTCCATGTAGTCGTATCGGTAAATCAAACATCCATGTCGATAGATTGACTACTGCTATTAGGTCCAAGCCGCACGGCTCATCATCCCTTCGGTAGAATTGACTCCAGTCATAAAGTCTCGATTGAGACTAAAGCAAATCACACTCCTAAATTGTACAATAGTCTAATATATGTAAATAACAATAAAACCCTCTGTTTCAGAGGGTTAATTAGCCTATTTAGCTGCTTTAGTTTTTTTCTTTTTATCAGCTATCTTACTAGGAGTTTTCTTCCTGTCTTCTTTAGGTGAGGATCTATTCTCCTTCTTAGTCCTTGATTCAGACTCGATAGCCTTTATTGCCACTCCGCTATTGATATTGTAAGGCAAGGCGAATGTCTTATAAATTAAACCGATTAGCAGCAAGCTATATACAACAGACAGGAAATAAGCCGGCACACCAGCTAGCTCTAGGCCAAGTGCACCAATCTCATAGTAGGCGTACATACTATTGAAGATAATCCAGACAAAAGGCAGTGCTAACACCGCAGCACCAGATATACGTCGACCAACTTCAGATCGACCAACTCGTAGAATAAAAGCCAATACGCCGATTTCAATTGCAATCATAATAAAGTAAAAGAACACTCCGAAAGACAGATCGTTACCACGCATTGCATCTACTACTTTATCCGAAGTATATAGCTGCCAAAGGATTAGTAACAGCATAGGAACGCTAAATACAATTAGCACTCGATGCATATGGTTATTAACAATACTCCAATCAGATATTCGCTTGTTCATGCCCTAAGTATACTTTCCTGTTGTTAAAATGTCTAATAAGCTTGCGCTTATAGTATATGAGTAGTATTATACGTATTAGCGAAATATACAAAAACAAAAACAACGTATAAAAATTTTCGCTCTACGATAACCCACCACAACATACACCCTCTATCTAGAGGGTGTTGTCTTGTGTCTGAATTGTCTTAGAGTTCTCCTCGCGCCACTTGGCTATAGCAGCATGATTACCGCTTAGCAGCACGTCTGGCACCTTTAGACCTCGAAACTCAGCTGGCCTAGTGTATTGAGGGTATTCAAGTGTCTCACCGTCTGAGAAACTCTCATCGATTGCACTATTCTCCCCACCTAGCACACCTGGAATTAATCTAACAATCGAATCTACAATTGTCATGGCTGGCAATTCACCTCCAGTTAATACAAAATCTCCGATACTAACCTCTACATCTACCAGCTCAGTGATCCGATCATCGAACCCTTCGTAGCGACCACAGATAAAAATATACCCTCTACCATCATCAGTAAATTGCTGAGCTAAGCCTTGCTCCCATCTTCTACCGCGCGGAGTCATCAAAAGGACCTGAGCTTCAGGGTCAATCGACTTAGCGTGCTCAACAGCTGCAAATAGCGGCTCAGGCTTAAGTAACATACCGTCACCACCACCATATGGTGTATCATCAACTATCTTACGTGGTCCAATCCCGAAATCTCGGAGCTGGATAGTTGACAGCTCAACAAAGCCATCTTTCTGCGCCTTCCACATCATTGACGATTTAAAAAACCCGTCAATCATTTCCGGGAAAAGTGTAATAACCTGAAACTTCCTCATTGATATGATTATACTCGCTGTTGATTTTTATGTAAATATATTACATAAGTATATTACCTAAGGTGCTTTATAGAATTAGACCCCGTTCTATAACGGGGTCTATAAAATTATTTAACAATAGTATCTCTACTAATCACCTTTTACCGTAGCAACAGCTCTTCGTGTGGCATCTACCCATGAATTTGACACCTCTTCTTCAGGCCACCCCATACCCCACCAGTCGTGTCGTTCAGTGTAGACCCAGACATAGTCATCAGCGTTGTTAAGGGCGTTAACCAAAGTCGACTCCCATATCTCATCGTTCACTTCATGCCAACCCTCTAGGAAATCATCGTAAACTCCGAAGGATGAGCATATTAGTCAATGTACAGTCATAATTTTTGCACCCTCTACTTTGAATCATAACCCTTTCGACTACAGCTACCCAGTAGGATTCACTTGCATTATCCATTGGAATCTTGTATTATAACAGTTGTCCTTTTCTCTACAAGTGTTAGGAATCATCATGACTAAGAGTCTGGATCGACCCAGCAGGGGGTATCACCCAGAAAAGTGGTGGAGCTATTACACCCTCAAGCCCGGAGATATTGTACTGATCTGGGACCAGGAAAGTGACGATGATCACCCTGAGCTGGTTGAAGCTACCGTAGTGTCGAACGATAGCCGAAATGGCGAAATCATTGTCGAATACAACGGCCAGCACTACCTCTTCACCCCCAGGGATCACGACCGCTATCGTAAGGAGTATAAGCACTGACAGAAAAGACCAGCCTCAATCCGAGGCCTAGCAAGACACCCCTCTATTAAGGAGGGGTTTTAATTTTTCAAAAACACACTAAACCACAAAACCACCCCAAAAAGGAGTGGTTTTGTGAACATATAAGGCTCTCAACTCTTATAAAAGTTGCTCGCATAGAGCTCATTTTCTCGCAGTTCTATTTTTCGAACTGTTTTAATTATACATCTAGGTCGTCGAGTTCTGCAAGCTCTTTCCTAGCGTTTTCAGCGTAGTTAGAGCCCTTATCCACATCTTCATCTGATGAGTTATCCACAGTATCAGATTCTGCTCGACCTTCTTGGCTAAAATCATCATTATTTACGATTTTTAGGTTGTACCTTGCATCGTTTTTTGTGCCTAGTGCACGCAGTAATGTTCGTAGACTTTGAGCTGTTACGCCCCGCTTACCAATTACCCGTCCAAGGTCGTCTGGATTAACAGTTAGTGTTAAGAGGACACCTTTCTCGTCAATCATACGGTCGACTTTAACGTCATCCGGATTTCCTACAAGTGATTTTACGATATACTCTACAAATTGCTGATCTATTGTCGACATTATGCCCCTCCATTGCCGTTACGGTCTCTTGTCTTATCGTACTCTAATTGTAGCACACTAAGCATGAGCAATAATTCGAGTTAGCCTCCTACTGTGAATAAGTTCCAGCAAAGTAAAAACCTCTCGAGAGCGAGAGGTTTTATTTACTAATCTTCAGATTCTTCTTTTGGCTGGTTCTTGCGTAGCTTTTCAGGGTTTCGGATTTTACTCTTCTTCTCTGATGGCTCTTTTACCCATGATGGCAGCTTAACGCCAGCATCTTTTAGGATTCGTGCAACACGTGGTGTTGGCTGAGCACCCTGGCTAAGTCGTCGTTCAGCATTTTCTACCTTGATTGACGACTTCTTTGTATGTGGGTCATAGATACCAACGTATTCTACGATACGTCCGCTTGATGGGTGTCGGTGAGCTTCCTGAACAGCCACTCGGTAGACAGGATGACCTTTTCGGCCAACTCGTTGCAATCGGATTGCGAGCATAAAATTAAAACTTCCTTTATCTCTCTTGTTTTATTATAAATTCTCTAACGATTCTACACTGTTTTACTAGAAGTGTCAATCTGTTTCATCTGTTGTTTGTACTTTAAAACAGCAGCTCTTGCAGCCTGCTGTTGACCAACCTGCTTGCTTGGACCTTGACCCTCGCCCATCATCTTGTCACCAACGAACACTCCTACGTTAAATACCTTGTCGTGATCTGGGCCAGATTCGCTTAACACTCGGTACTGCGGTGTGTGATTGTCGATTCGTTGAGAAATCTCTTGGAGGTGGGATTTCGGATCTCGCCAAGAGCCATCCTCTAGAATTGCATCCAGCTTAGATATGATGTGCTTAGTAATAAACTTAGCCGCTTCATCATAACCACGCTCGATATAGATTGCCCCTACCAATGCCTCAAAAGCATTGGCAAGTATTTGTTGCCGTGCTCGATCGCTACCATGCTTCTCACCCTTAGACATACGGATCAAAGGCTCATAACCTAGCTTCTGTCCGGTGGCACCGATACTCTCAGTTCTAACTAAGGCAGAACGCCAACCAGTAAGTATACCTTCTGGCTCTTTGTGATTGTTGAATAAATAATCAGTCACTACAAGCTCTAGAACAGCATCACCTAAGAACTCTAGTCGTTCATTATGCTCTTGTACACTCTTGCGATGTTCATTAACGTAACTGCGATGAGTGAACGCAGTAATTAGTATGTCTATGTTTTCAAACTCAAACCCGATAACTGTTCGAGCGAATTCTCGATATGGCTCCTTTTGCATGCCACTCATAATTAAAGATTGTCCTGCCTTATCCTTTTCATAGCTAATAACATTAATTTACCAATATCCTCATACTCAATAGCTTCAAGTGCGTCACTAAACTTAAACCATTGAATGCCGTTCATCCACTCTTCTTTTCGAATACTATCTGTATCACCCTTAGCTCGGACTAGATAAATTTGAGTGGTCATAAGGACTAACTTATCAATTCGTCGATATCTGAAATGAATCTTACCTAGCCAGCTCAGCATATCTAAATCATACAATCCAGCCTCTTCGCCAATCTCTCGCTTAGCGGTCTGCTGCGCAGTCTCACCCTCTTCGATGTGACCCTTAGGAATAGTCCAGCGATCTTTAGCGTCCTGGATTAAAAGTATTTCTACTTCATTATCTTTGTTGCGACGAAAGACAATACCACCTGCGGTAGGCTCGCGCACAATCTGCTGTATAGAAGGTTTCTTTTTGAAATACTTCTTAAATTTATCGAACTTCGGCTGTGCTGTCATCGGTTTGACCCTCAACAAGCGTTCTGTATGCCGTACCTAATACGCCATTAATGAACTTGCTTGAGTTATCAGAACCAAACGACTTGGCTAATTCAACTGCTTCGTTAATTGCTACCCTAGCTGGGACATCATCAGCGCAGTATAGGAGCTCATAAAGCCCTATCCTTAGAATATTCCTGTCGATTCGAGCAACTTGCTCTAGTGGCCAGTCAGGTGCAATTGGCTGCAGCTTAGAATCTAATTCTTGAGTATGCTCAATAACACCGTTGGTAATACGGTGAATAAAATCGATATCACCTATCTCGTCCTTATATCGCTCGAGGTTACGCTCTATCAATTCGGTTGAGTTTATCTTCTCCTCATCCGTTGAACGAAACTCGTATTCATATAAGGTCTGCAGAGCGACAATTCTGCCTAAGTGACGATTCGAAGCCATGTCGTTTGTGTTCTTTCTTTCGTATTATTTTTATCTAAAACTAACACTAGCGTGCTAGATTTTTACCTGATTCACGCTTTGTTGTATATGCTTTTACCGGTGAGGTAGCATTTACTCGACGAGCTAACTTCAATACGAGATGGCTTCGGCGTAGACCTGTTTTACGTGGACTGCTTTGCTTCTTTGGCTGTGCCATATCAGTCTTCTCCTTTTACTAATAACTAAAACTTCTACTAACTATAGCCTATTTTAACGATGTTTTCAAGGTGCTAAATTACTATTTAGATATGTCTTTTAAGGGGTGGACATAAATAAAAAGTCCCGACACTATAAAAGCATCGGGACAATGGCTACCCTACCACCAGCAAATCACCTGGCAGAGTTGAGACGAATCGCCTCCAGATCCTCTCATCTAGCTCAGTCATGAACTGAACGGCCGACCGTGCAAGCACGAAGACTACACGATCGAGCGCTCGCTCACTACTAGAAGAGAGAACCTCAATCTCTGCCGACTGAACACTAAGATCAGGTCGGACTAGAGTAAGCCTCGGACGGTCTGGCTCTGAGATAGCATGAATAGACCTAGCCAACTTGCGACGCAGCTCTGCCTTATCGGCATACACGCGCTCGATCAGATAAGCATACAATGCCACCAACCCCTGATTAGGGATTAAGGACATCTGTCCACTCACAGGCTCTAGCATCTCAAAGAGCGTGCTCTTGAAATTAGAATCAAAGAATGTCCGACGCAGCATATGGAAGTAAGCATCCTTCCTCTTATAGCTACGAACTTCGACCTGATTCTTACTCACCTGTGTCTGACCTTGGCGAAGCGAAGCCTCAAGCTCAATCAAACGCTCAGCGAAACAGACGAGGCCGACAACTTCAGCGAACTCTTGAGTAAGCTTATCACTAATTGGACCCCTATAGACATCAGACAACTTCTCGCCAGACGTCAGATAGGCCACTGATGGGTTTGGTTGGGTAGAAAGTACAATCTTCACCTTAAACTCCTTACTAGGAACAGAAGACATGCCTCACATGAGACTCTTTGATAAAAACAACTTATAGCCTTCTTGTCAATGACTACTACTGTAAAAATGAAGCTAGTGTTGACAAAACATAATGGTTATGCTAATATTACAAACATGAATAAGTTCAACACAAGCAAAAATACATTCAATAAAAATATTATGTCTAAAGAGCTAGAAGCCTATAGTAACGAGATTGGCAATAAGATTAAAGATGCAAAAGAAAAAGAAGAAAAACGACGTAAGCGAGATCAAAAACTGCTAGGTGCCGGTGCAATTACCCTTGCACTAGGGGCAGGCTTTAACCACTTCCTACCTACCAACACTGAAACTGAACCAGCTAATAACCATGAAACAGGCGTACATAGTATTGACGTAAGTGACTTTGACACTTATGAATCACCAGCCGATGGCGATACTATTACAATTAACCTTAAAGATGGTGCACGACTAAGGTCAGCACCTAAGGTAACTGGCAATCATGAACCACCTAACCTTCTACACGAAGTTGAAGAAGGTGGCCGCACAATAGATATTAACTATGAAGTAAGTAAGCAGGAAGATATTCCTATTGCCCACCATGAGGGTTACAACAATCCAGACTGGATCGGCATACCTGTAGAAGAACTTCCTGAAGACCTACAAGCTAAACTTTCGTCTGACTCAGACGGATTAGTCTGGGTATCAAGTGCAAAGGCCAAGGCGTATATTGGCGACACCAAAAGCGACGACATAGAACCAGTAGAAGTTAGATAACCTCTACTTCACCACTACGCTAACGAGTCGACCTGGGACATAAATAACCCGGGTCGGTTCTTTTTCTGCCACATATGAAGCTACACGCTCGTGTGCCAGCGCTGCCATCTTAACTTCTTCCTCAGGCATATCAGCCGAAACTTCAATCTCTCCACGAAGCTTGCCATTAACCTGAACGGCAATAGTAATTACATCCTTAGCGATAAGCGACTCATCCCAGATTGGCCAGTTGTCTTTATGAATAGTAGATTCATGACCCATTTGATGCCACAGCTCTTCAGTTAAGTGCGGAGCAAAAGGCGCTAGTACTGTAAGAAGTGACTCGATAGACTCCCGCCAAACCTTATTCTTAACAACTGGGGTCGATTCTTTGATCTTATATAGAGCGTTTACCGCCTCCATCATTGAAGACACTGCTGTGTTGAACTTTTCATCTTCAATATCTTCAGTTACTTTCTTAACTACACTGTGAGTGATGCGCTGGATCTCTTTTTGAGTCGACTCATCCACCTTGCCGTCAGACACTTCAAGGTATTCACCGGTTAGATTCCAAACTCGATTTAAGAAGCGATACATACCTGGTACACCACGAGTATCCCAAGGTGCATCTTGGTCGTATGGGGCGATAAACATTTCGTAAAGCCTTAGGCTGTCTGCACCGTAGCCACTGTCCATAATCTCGACCGGGTCAATTACATTACCCTTAGACTTACTCATTTTCTCACCATCTGGCGCCATGATATAGGCGTTATACATCATGCGCTTAAATGGCTCTGGGGTTGGCACTAAGCCTAGCTTATGGAAGAAGCGCATCCAGAAACGGCTGTATAGCAAGTGAGCAACTGCGTGATCAGCACCATTATAGAAATCTACTGGCGCCCAGTTAGCTAACCTTTCCTTGCTCCATGGTTCTTTGTCATTATGAGGATCTAGGTAGCGAATGAAGTACCAGCTGCTACATGCATAGCCGTCTAAGGTATCGGTCTCTCGCCTACCCTCATGCCAATCTTCGCCCTCAGGTTTAGGCTCAGTAATTGACACAGTCTCACCAGTCTTCACATTAACCCAAACTCTCACCCAGTCATCAACCGCAGCCAAGACAGAGGTGTTGCCGCCAGTCGGCTTAAAGTCTTCAACCTCAGGCAACACGACTGGAAGACAAGAGTCAGCCACTGGAATTGGATCATAGCCATCGACAAATACCATTGGGATTGGCGCACCCCAGTAGCGCTGACGACTAATCAGCCAGTCATGCATCTTGTAGATAGTCTTAGCTTCACCAATACCATTGCCTTCCATCCACTCAAAGATGTTTTCGCGCACTTCAGAGCTTTGGCGACCGTCAAAGTGGCCGCTATTAATCATTTTTCCTTCGCCAGTATAAGCACCTTCTTCAGTGCTATCTTCTGGTTTTTCAATTACTCGTACGATTGGAAGGTCGTATTTATCAGCGAACTCAAAGTCTCGTTGGTCATGACCTGGTACCGCCATAACAGCTCCGGTGCCATAGCCTGCTAAGACATAGTCTGCAATCCAAATTGGCATCTTCTCACCAGTTGCAGGGTTAGTTGAATAAGCCCCCGTAAAGACTCCGGTCTTCTCACGGTTCTCATTCATGCGCTCTACGTCTGTCTTACGAGCCGCCTCTTCACGGTACGCATTAACCATGTCGCGTGCCTGGGGAGTAGTTATTTCATCAACTAAGTTATGCTCAGGCGCAAGCACTAGGAAGGTTGCCCCAAATAGCGTATCTGGCCGTGTCGTAAATACTTTTATCTTATGCTCAGTTTCACTAATTTCAAATTCAATCTCTGCACCCTGAGAACGACCGATCCAGTTCTTCTGCATTGTCTTCACCATCGGCGTCCAATCTAGCTCGTCAGTCGCCTCTAGAATCTCATCAGCATACTCTGTAATCTTAAAGAACCACTGCTTTAGCCGTTTCTTGGTAACTAGGTTGCCACAGCGCCAACACTTGCCGCCCTCTACCTGCTCGTTAGCAAGCACCGTATTGTCGGTCTCACACCACCACTGTGGCTGCTCTTTCTGATAGGCTAGGCCATGCTTGTATAGCTCAGTGAAAATCCACTGCGTCCATTTGTAATACTCAGGATCTGCTGTGCTTATTTCTTTAGACCAATCATAGCTAAAACCAAGTCGCTTCAGTTGAGTCTTAAAGTTAACCAGCGCTGTATCATGTGCCTTTCGTGGACTCTCGCCAATCTTGATGGCGTAGTTTTCAACCGGCAAACCAAAGCTATCCCAACCGATTGGATGGTAAGCGTTATAACCCTGCTGCCTTTTTGCACGAACTTTGATGTCAGAGAACTGATAGGTACGACCGTGTCCAATATGAATTCCTGCACCAGTTATGCCTGGCAGCATACTGAATGCATAATACTTCTTTTTAGAAGTGTCGTTTAAGTCTACTTCGTAAGTGCCCTCTTTTTCCCAGACGGCCTGCCACTTTGGTTCTATTTCAGTTGGGTTATAACGCATCATACAATTATTATACCCTAGACCCCTTACTAAAGGCTATTGACCCCTATATTAAAACAAGACCCTTATCGAGAGGGCCTTGTTTAGTATCTTCTAGATTACATGTTCATCTGCGGCATAGCCTGCTGCTGTTGTTGCTGCTGAATAGCGTACTGCTGAGCTTCGCTAACAATTGATTCGATGTCGCCCCGGATCTCATCCATATCTAGCAACTCATCCATATTAGGTTCAGTAATCTCACGACCCTCTTCACCCTTATTGAAGTTGATTTCAATTGAAGCAGTCATATCGCCCCCGGCTCCTCCAACTGAACGAACCTGGGTCATAAGACCATCCTTGACAGTGATTACAATCCCTGGCGTTCGAGTACTAGCCTCAACCGACTTGTACTGATCAACAGCTTCCTCATCCATAGTCGCAAGACCATCTAGGAATGACTCGCTATCCTTACAGCCCTCAACACTACCAATTGCTTTACTATCCCTTAAATCACGAGCGAACGCCTTAAGGTTTGAGTAAAGTGGGCTTATGTAATATTCTCGGCCATTATCATTAAGCGTGTTAATTGTATGAACCCTTGTTAATGGATTCTTCATATAAGCTGCACCGAAAGCCCTGCGCAGCTCGCTACCTTCATCGCCTAGAGTCTTAACTAGGTTTCGATAACAAGTGTCGTCGATCTCAGATACCTTAATCCATGAATCACTAGCTCGCTCACCCACCTCTTTAATCTTATTAGGTGAAGTTGGGGATGCAGAACTAAGAAGTGTTGTAATACCAGATAGATCACCTACGCGGACAAACTGTCCATCGCTGATGGATGAAAACTTAAGATTAACATTAGCTACATCCTGATCTACCTGATTAACAACTAACTTACCGTCAGCGCCAATGCCCTCTTCACCCTGAATATAAACATCACCCTCTAGCTTGAAGTTAGTTGCCTGGTTGTCGATATTTATCTCAAAGTCTATCTGCTGATAGTCTTCACTGAGAGTATTTGCCATAGCCTCAAGTAGACTTTGAGACCTTAAGGTTGATAGCAGAGAAGAGATAGACACATAAGCTAACCAAATCAATATTACAACCGCTAAACCTGCCACCACCTGCGCAATTCGGTTGGTTGCCATAAAGTTCTTAAATTTAGTTAGACTTAACCCTTTTACACTCTTCATAAAACCCCTTAAACTATTTGTTGAAAAATTTCTGCTTGCGCTCTAACCATGCGTCAGTTTGGCGAACTAACTTACCTATATCCCCCTCATCCTCCAGGAGATATTTCACTGCTTCTTCAATAAAGATACCACCTTCTGAACCTTTTGCCAAAACGATTGCACCTGGATTTAAAAGCTCTTTTGCCTTCTCGCCAGCCTCTTTTGAGTGCCATGCCTGATGAACCACACAACCATTTTGTTGAGCAGCTAATGCGATGTATTTATTAGCTTCCTCACCAACGGTAATTAAAATATCTAGCTTATCTGGCGTACACATCCGTCCAATTGCTTCGTGCTCCTCTTTAGATATACTGCCTAGTTCATTCATCGAACCAATAATCGCCATACGCTGACTACCTTGTAATTCAAATAATGTTTCAAGCGCACTCCTTAGTGCTGCCGGGCTAGAGTTATATGAATCATCTATAATCATCGACTGCTTAATACCGCGCAGTAGATTCATGCGACCAGACACAGCTGGAACCACACCCGCCTTGATAGCCGCAGCAGTTAAGTCTACTCCCAAAACATGACCTGCTGCCGTAGCACCCAGCACCGGAAGAATCGAGTGTCTACCGACTGCCTTAATGTTGATTGTGGCACTGTTACCATCATGAGCGGCAATAGACCCGCTAAAACCCTGCTCGACTGAGAATGATTCTTGATTAAACTTATAGCTTGCAGGACTATCAACTCCGTAGGTTAAAATTTGAGTTTTATCTGATACGTGCTTTAAAAATTCTTCTGATGTATCATCAATATTTATTAGAGTAGTCTTACTCACCTGAGAGATCAGCAACTCCTCCTTAGCAACCTCGTCTAGACTAGCGAAGTTGAGCATATGCTCTGGAGTAATAGCTGTCACAATTGAAAGAGTAGGCTCTAGATAACCTACAAATTGCTGCATGTCCCCCGGCTGATCGACACCCAATTCTTGGATAATTACATCAACGTCGGCCGGTGAGTTGATTCGGTTTTTAATATCTTTAAAAACTTTCATCCAAGCCGAAGGACTTTTAAGTGAGGTTGGATAATCTACCCCAAGCATTGCCAATGGCGCACTAATATCAGTATTGTGATTTCCAGAATGCATTCGCACCCTATAACTATCACCTAGCACATTCGACAAAATAGTCTTTGTGCTAGTTTTTCCAACACTCCCCACGACGACAACAAGACGCACCTCTGGGTGTGCCTTGAAGTAGCTTTTAACATGCTTTTCTAATTTTCGCTGGATTAATTTCTTAAACATAATTTTCGCACTAGGTGAATACAAGTGTAGCCTAGGACCTCACCTTAGTCGAGCTGTTGCGCGCCCACCCGGGGCACTTTTTGTTTTTCAGTGTTTATGTTTACAGCACGCAAGAGTTACCCCTATGCGCACCAGCTCATATATTACTATGCATTAAATTGTGACTTAACACAAGCGTTTTAATTACGACACCTTTTATCTTTAGAGCTGATTATACCAGTTGTTTGTTAGATGAAATTAAAAGAACCCCGTATTACTACGGGGTTTGCTGCACTTACAGATATTTTTCTTTGATTTCGTCCGGCACTCCCATGCCAGCAATATTATCCTCGGTAAACTTACTCGCCTCCTCGCGAAACACCTTGAAAGCTTCTGATTGCTTATAAGACTGATCCACTGTAGGCTTCACTACAGCTCCATTATCGCATGAAACACCTTCGTAAATCCGGTTAGGGTTAAGCGCATAAATACCCAGAAGAATACTATCAAAGGCAGACTCAATCATATGCATGTCCTGCACATTATCGATATTAGTTCTCTCGTTCAGAGCTTCACAAATAGAATCGAATTGATCAGCTAGACTGCTAACTTGATAGTAGTCGGAATTGTTGCGCCACTGCTCAAACTCAACATACCAGTAACCTTGCTCGAGGTCTCTTACATCCACCATTTCCAACTGACAGTAGATTGGGGTGCCACCCACAAAACTTATGTACTCTTGCCGGTTCATGTACCTGGGGATATAGTCTGACTCCGACTTCAAAGCTTCGACCCTCTCCTCAGCCTCAAGCAAATCAGCCTGAGAAGGACATTCATCCTGCGCCGTAATAGGCTTATCGTAATTAGTGCCACAAGACACAACAAACAAACCAGCGAGAACAGCAACCAGTGCAAGAGCCAACTTTTTAGCTCTCGAAGTGATAAGTGCAAACATGACGTTACCTTTCAAAGTAGATGGGCCATGTCAAAACAAATGATATAATATTATTTACATAATGTCAAACGCATATAGATATACGCTTATTAACCTGTTCAGATATAGCTGAGCTTAAGAAATTAAATCTCTAAATTCTTCTTCGTTAATTACCTTTGTGCCGTAGCTTTCGGCCTTTTTGAGCTTTGAAGCACCTACTTTGCCTCCAGCTACCAAGTAAGTGGTATCTTTAGCCACTGAGGACTGAAAAACACCACCGAGACTACGCACGATATCTGCAGCTTCATCCCTAGTCATGCCAGATAGAGAACCCGTCACTACAAACTTCACACCCTCTAGCTTATTAGAAGCTGGCTCGTACGACCTAGGCTTTACACCTAGAACCTTAAAGTCTTCAATTAAACTTAAGTTATCTTCATCAGAGAACCAGGCTATAATACTCTCGGCTACTACCTTGCCAATGCCATCGATATCTAAAAGTTGATCTAACGTAGCTTCTTGGAAAGCCTCAAGACTACCAAAATGCGTCGCCAAATCTGCAGCAGTTTGTGAGCCGACATGCCTAATACCTAATCCATAAATAAAGCGATCAAGCATAGGCTCCTTTGAAGCATGGATTGCCTTAATTAGCTTATTTGCTGAGATTGGCGCGAACCTATCTAGCGTAAGTAGATTATCTGAAGTTAATCTGTAAATATCTGAGATTATTTTAACTAAGCCTGACTCAACTAGCGCTTTGGCGTTCTTCTCACCTAGAGTATCAATATCTAGAGCTGACTTAGATGCATAGTGAATTAAAGCGTGCACCAATAAAGTAGACACTGTCGCTCCCTTAAGCCTATAGACTACTTCGCCAGGCAGTCTCTCGAAAGTTAAACCTGGATACTGCTGAGCTAAGGCCTCTTGGTAGTCAAAGGGCTTAGAGTCTTCTGGGCGAAGTTCAGTTACGACCGAGTCAACTTGAGGGATAATATCACCCGCCTTATAAATAACTACCGTATCTCCGACTCTGACATCCTTACGCTCGATCTCATCAGCATTATGAAGACTGGCATGCTGAACAGTACTACCATCAATAAGAACTGGGTCAAAAACAGCGACTGGTGTAGCAGCCCCCGTCCTACCAAGACTTATGACAATGTCTCTGACTACGCTCGTAGCCTGCTCGGCTGCATATTTATAAGCAACAGCACCTCGAGGCTGCTTACCCACCACACCTAACTGGCCAAATAACTTTCGATCATTAACCTTTACGACGACACCATCAGTTTCAAACGGTAGCGACTTTCGATCGTCACCCCACTTATGGATAAAATCAAATAACTCATCGACGGTCTTCATCGCTCCCGCTTCTTTATTTGCCGCAAAACCGAGCTGACGAGCCGTCTCATAGGCCTTAGCGAAAGTAGTCAGCCTATCACCATCAGCTAACACTTCATAGCTCCTGAAGTGGAGTGGACGCTCGGCCACTAAAGAAGGGTCGAGTTGCCTGACTGTGCCAGCCGCTAGGTTGCGCGGGTTTTTAAATAAATCCAATCCTTGCTTCTCACGCTCGCTATTTAGCCTATCGAAGTCTTTCTTTAGGATTACGATCTCGCCCCTAATTTCTGTCCTACCCTCAAGAAAACTTTCATACCCTTTAGCGCTTCTCAGTGATAGTGGAACATTTCTTATCGTACGGACGTTATGAGTAACGTCCTCACCAATGAAGCTATCTCCTCTAGTTACAGCACGGACTAAAAGCCCATCCTCATAAATCAAAGAGCAGGCTAAACCATCCATCTTAATATCTGCAAATAGCTCTGGTGCGGCATTTACTCCGAGTAGTTTCTTAACCCTCTCAATCCAAGCATGAACGTCAGCTTCATCAAAGACGTCGTTAAGGCTAAGCATTCTAGTTTGATGCTTTACCTTCTTAAAACCACCCTTAAGTTCATTACCAACCCTCTGAGTTAGGCTGTCTGGCGTGATTAGCTCAGGGTGTTCTCGCTCTAATGCTTTGAGTTCATTAAATAAACTGTCATAGACAGCATCGGATACACTCGGATTATCTTCAACGTGATACTCGTAACTATACTGGTTTAATAGGTCACGTAATTCTTTAACGCGCTTCTCAGGCTGGATCTGCATCGTCATCTACCACCTTCCTATAAAGTAAATACACATAAGCTGCCGTCCAGATTACAGTCATTACACTCATAATAAGAATCAGTATTGGAACAATTGGAATCGCTTCAATCCAAGCAAACTGATCAGATAACCAACCGTCTAGTAGAATTACTGGCACCGCTATAAATGCCCAGGTAGAGACAATCGTCACCGCTAACCAAATTATTCGGTAAACCAACCTTAGTCGCCGACCTATTACAAGATCACCCGCTATAGCTAAGGCTCTAAATGGTCGCATACCAGGCAGAGTTATCACAACTAAAGCAATCAATGTACTTACAATCCAGTAAAGAGATAGTATCACCACTAGAGCGAGCGCCATCGCCACCACAAATGAGATTGCACCCTGAGGAATAAATTCAGTCTGCCAACCGACTACAGCTACGATTACAGCAATCGCCATCGGAATAAGCTGAATCAGTAAGACAATAGTTACTAAAAATGTACTTAATATTGGAGCACCAGCACTATAAAGACCATCTCTTAAAGCGACCTTTTTTCCTGCCACCTGATTTCGCAGTAGCCATACAACTGTTAGCCAGACATAAAGAGCCATAAAGCCGGCGATAAGCTGCTGGGTAGGAGTTACACTAGCAGTTAAACCGGCTGAAAGAGCAGTGGTTAGAATAATACCCGCTCGACCAACTTCACCCATTACGCCAGACAGCAACCCTTCAGGGGCTGTAGTGTCTATCAGTTCAGACATTTGTGTATAAATAGCCTGGGAACCAAGCAGGCCAAAACCGGCGATCAACAGTGAGTAAACTAGCGCCAATAATAAATAAGTATTTTTATGTCGCCATAGCGTCTGCGCTACTTCAATCGTAAACATAAAGTAGCCAGGCATCTTCAGACTACGAGCGTAGTCGCGGCGCCGAGTTAATTGAAATGATCGATGCGGCCTTCTAGATAAAAAGTCCTTACGTCTGTCGTTTAATTTAGTGACGCCAGACTTAAGCGATCTTCCAAGTGCCCTAGGGCTAAGTTTATTCTTGCCATTGACCTTTTTGTCGGCTTCGTTTTTCAGACTAGTCTTTTTACTCACTGTCTTTTTTGAACTAGCAGAAACCACCCGCTTCTTTTTAGAGGCAGGTGTGTTTGATTTAAGAGTTTTCTTGCTCTTTGTCTGCTTAGCCTTCGCCATGGTTATCTATTAGAACTTTTCGGCGTTGTTTCGTAGTCGCTCAACCCTCTTCTCTACAGGAGGGTGTGTACTAAACATAGCACTTAGCGATGTCTTTGATAACGGATTAGAGAAGAACATGTGAGCTGTAGCTGTACTTTGCTTTCTCATTGGTCGACCATACTGACCAATCTTTTCGAGCGCGCTAGCTAGTGCTTCGGGGTGTCTAGTAGTTAGAGCACCAGTTGCGTCAGCTAAGTACTCACGCTGTCGGCTAATAGCCATCTGAATCAAAGTTGCCACCACCGGGGCTAAGATGATAGCAATAATACCAATTACTAACATAATCGGGTGTGGTGAATTCTCTCGATTATTACCTCCGAAGAACATCATATTGCGAGCAAAGTCCGCTAAGACAGCGATTGCCGCCACCAATCCAAACGCAATCATTGATACACGAATGTCATAGTTCTTAACGTGACCCATCTCGTGCGCCATTACTCCTTCGAGTTCAGCGTCGGTCATGATATCTAGCAGGCCAGTAGTTGCAGCTACAATAGCGTGCTTAGGATCTCGCCCGGTCGCAAACGCATTAGGTGCTGGATCATCCATAATATAGACCTTGGGCATCGGCATACCTAGGGTAATTGAGAGATTTTCGACGATTCTGTAGAGTCGTGGATTATCACTCTTCTGGATTTCTCTAGCACCAGTCGCAGCCACAGCTAGCTTACCGGCTGCAAAGTACTGAATTAAGGCGTAGATTAGCGCACCAATTAGGACAGCAATAGTAATTGACATACTACCGCCGTAATATAGTTCACTAATCACCCAGCCTATAGCAGCTACAAGACCAACAAACACCGCCATGATTAAGACGGTATTACGTTTGTTGGCTGCAATTGCACTATACATCTATCGATAACCCTCGATTAAAACTGTACGTCAACAGGCTTTTCAATCGCTGCACGATCTTCAACTTCGAAGAAGTCTCGCTCAGAGAATCCAAACATGCTAGCAAACATGTTGTTTGGAAATACCTGTAGTTTAGTATTATAGTCACGAACACCACCGTTATAGAAGCGGCGTGATGCTTGAATCTTGTCTTCAGTGTCAACAAGTTCGTTCTGTAGCTGTACGAAGTTTTCGCTAGCCTTAAGGTCTGGGTAAGCTTCAGCTACTGCGAAGATGCTCTTTAGAGCGTCTTCCATCATGTTTTCAGCCTTAGCACTATCCTTAACTCCGGTAGCGTTCATAATCGCGCTACGAGCTTCAGTAACTTTTTCGAATACACCACTCTCATGAGCAGCATAACCCTTAACAGTATTTACTAAGTTAGGTACAAGGTCAGCACGTCGCTTCATCTGCACAGTAATATCACTCCAAGCCTCGTCAACTCTGTTTCGTAGAGTGATAAGACTGTTGTACATAGCCCATAGGAAGATACCTAGAACTACAACAATAGCTAGAATGATTAATCCAATTGCCATAATGTAATTTAAATCCTTTTCTTATTGTTTAGTTGCCCTATATCTATTATAGGGAAGACTTCAGTAAATTACCACTTTTGCCGCTTATTTTTTATCCCCACCTAGACCTCTAAGTGCGTCAATTAATTCGATTGGAAACAGCATAGTTGTTTTCTGTGAAGGCTCTTGGCTAATACGCTCTAAAGTATTAAGAGTACGAAGATTAATAGCACCTGGCGCAGCTGACAGCATCCTGGCTGCTTCAGCTAGAGTTTCTGCTGCCATTCGCTCACCATCGGCATTAATCACATTAGCCCGACGCTCCCTTTCGGCCTCAGCCTGCTTAGCCATTGCTCGCTTCATATCCTGAGGTAACTCAATGTTTTGAAGCTTGACGCTCTGAACATCAACTCCCCACTTATCAGTTTCACTGTCGACAATCTCTTTAATCTTTTGAGAGATAGTGTCACGATTAGACAAAAGCTCATCAAGATCTACATTGCCCGCTACATCGCGTAGAGCGGCTTGGGCAAATTGACTGGTTGAGTAGATGTAGTTAGCGTTCTCTAGCACCGCCTTAGCAGAATCAACCACCCTAAAGTAGACAACAGCATCAACCCCGACGGTTACATTATCTTTAGTAATTACTTCTTGCTTAGGCACGTCAATTGGGGTGATACGAATATCAACCTTAATCATGCGCTGAAAAATTGGAACCACTACCCTTAACCCTGGCTCTCGAATGCCAGTGAATCGACCTAGTGTTAAGACCACACCTCTTTCATACTGGTCGACGACTCGTAAGCCGGCTAATATAAATCCGACTACGATAACAATCAGTAGAATTATCATTTCCATAGATACCTCCTCATCTTTATATTTTTAGTATATAGGAGGTAGATGCAGTAAACAATACAACTATCGGGCAGAGTAAACTAACTTATCCTCAGTTGCTTTATAGCAAACCGGGGCGACTTCTATGTCTAACTCGTTCTCGTCGACATAGCCACACTCAGGAATACCGAAGTTATCAAACTTGTTAGTTGGAGAGATAAAATCCCACTCCTCATCAACATACTTAGCATGCAGCTGAGCCGATGGACCATCACAGCCGTACTTAACCAGCGCCTGAGTCTTTTCTTCATTCATAACATTAACGATATAAGTTGGCGTAGGACAGTTATCGCCGTGATTTGTCTCCTTTTCAGCTGATTCGACTAGCTTTGACTCAAGCTTATCGATCACCTCATCATCGACTCTTGTAGCCTTACCGTCCTCAAAGTCATAGGCATACATACCTACACTAACCCTAGTGTTAGCTTGTTGAGAGCTAGATGGACGGTTGACTTCCTGTACGTACATCGCCGCTAGTACTACCACAGCTACAAACAAACAGACAGTGAGAGCGATTAAGGTTGGTACTGATGCTGCAATAGCCTTTAATTTCTTAGCCATGACTTATATCCTTACTTGTTATCTAATCTAATATTCGCTTATGTTTACTTTAACATTTATTCTATCTTACCACCCTTTTTAAGTCGCTCTTCCTCCTTCTACTTGTCGACATCGGCGCCGGGCAGCTTATCGATAATTTCATCTAACTTATCCTGAATAGCCCTCATCTCGGCATTTTGTGAATTTTGAAGAATGAACAAAATAAAGAAAGACACAGTGAAGATAAAGATATCGATGATATCAAACCAGAGTTCATACTCTAAAACAACGAGGAGAAATCCATAGATAACCGTGATAGTTAGAAAGCCAGCAAAGACATAAGGATGACCGATAAACCAAGCCAGCTTGTTCATCACCACTGTTAGTGCACGCTGCAAAGGCGGCAACTGTTTCATGCAGATATTATATGCTGTTTATAAATTAAAGCCAATATTACTCTACCCCTTCACCAACTGAGCTGTTTCGTCGTACAATAGATATATCAGCATGGGTTGAAAGGAGTGCATATGGTTCATCCAGAATCTAATGACAGCAACCTAACCAAGGTCATAAGGGATTATCTAAAAATGGGAGTTTTCGCCTACCTTAAAATTGCTAAGTTTATGGTTGATGATTACGTTGATAAATACGGCCGTAAAATTGCTCAACCAATGCTTCTAATTCGAGGTACTAAAGATAAAATCGCACCAACTAAGTGGCTGGAGTACTTATCAGAGCAAATCCCAAGCTCTTCAACTGCACAGATTAATAATTCTCCGCACGTCGCACAGTACACTAACCCTAACGAACTATTCGAAGTATGTCGAAATTTTATCGAAAGCTAAAACAACACCTATTTAATGTAGTCTATTGAAACTTAGACTGCCTCTACATTGCGAGGCGGCAAATAAGAAGCCTGATCTTAAATAGAGATAATACAATCTACACCATATCGGGCAATAAAAAGACAGCAATATTACTACTGCCTGGAGTATATGAACGCTGGGACATTATGGAACCTATCGCCATACTACTTTCCCAACATGGCTATACAGTACATACAGTCAAAGCCCTAGGTCTAAACCGAGGCTCTGTCGAAGAAATGGCAAGTTTAGCCGAGAAGTACCTAAACTCTCTTCCTGACCAGAACTATATAATTGTCGCCCATAGTAAAGGTGGCTTAATTGGCAAATATTTAATGTCTCACTACGACACCAAAGGTTTAATTAAAGGCATGATTGCTTTAAATACGCCTTTTCAGGCTCATCTTATGCAAAACTAATCCCCTTAAAAGCTATTAAACTATTGAGCCTAATTCTACCACCATATCTATGTTGTCGCTTGAGGCAGCCACCAACAGTAAGATTGTTTCAATCTACGGTCAATTCGACCCTCGCATACCTAAGGGTAGCTACCTGGAAGGCGCTAAGAATATACAGCTAGATACCTATGGTCACTTTAGAACTATCAACGACCCAGAAGTTCATCAAACGATTATTGAAGGATTAAATAGACTAGACCCTAGACCTACTGAATAGGAGCTAATCTATCATGGCGATCGTAGATAAAATCTGATCTCGAGATACACGAGACTGATTCAAACCATCACCAGTATAATAGCTATGTTCTGGGTTATCACCCACTACCTTAGGTAGAGCCGCCCACTCTTTAGCTAAGTTAGCTGCGAACTCCTCAGCTGTAAGCTCATCCCTAACATACTCATTAGCGCCACGCCTTTCGAGCAATGTAACCGCTAACCTATCCTGAAGCTCCTGGTCAAACTTAAGTGAAGTATCAAGATTTAACTCGCGAACTAATCCATGCAGAGTGGTGTCGATTATTTGATATCTTCCAACCGCACTACTGGGACTTCCCTGGGCGATGAAACCTGCCTGCCAATCCATAACCTCTTGCACTGTCATATCCGTAAATACAACTGATTGATTCTCAGAGTTACCATAATAGGCGTTATAGTTTCCATTACTTTCCGCTTCTGCAATAAGGTGAAGCAGAGGCTTATAGGCAGCTGGGTTGATTGAATGATTCATAGTAGATATATATCCAATATAGCTAAATAATCCTAAGACTAACACACCTACCGACAGGTAGGCTCTCGTACTTTGCTTACGTAATTTCTTACGCCAAGCCCGAGTGAGTTTATTAATCTTTTTCTTAAGAAATAATTTAGACACAACTACTTATTATAATACATAAGCTTCATTATTCTACCTCACACCCCATCAACCAGTCGTAGAATAAAGCCAACCTTACAGTACACATTAAAAATACACCCTAAGGCGTATTCGACACTCTAATCCTATCGTCGACTCAGTTAGGTTCAGTTATCTACGTCGATATAGTACGTAGGGCACCAGAGAGAAAGCAGTCAATATTACTCCACCTATCCAGCCACCCAAGAAAAGGAGGTCGGACAAGACATACATTAACAGGAATGCACTAAAGGCAAGGACTACCGCCAATACAATATAGATCTTCATTCCATACAAGAAACAGAAAGGAAGATAGTGAGCTCCACCACCAACATGGCAGCCAGGAATAACATTTCTGACCTCTCTATTCCAAGCGCATTAGCTGCGAGTAGACCGATTGGAATAGTAAGTACTACCTGTGTAGCTAACCAACTATTGGATGACCATTTGGAAGTCCAGCTGGACCACCAAGCATCTTCAAGATAAGCAAGGTTATAGGGAAGATGAATATACCACTTACAAAGAAGAAGGCAATTGCAAATCCTTGACTATAAACATCAGCAATCGCAGCAGTAATAATCCATAGCACTCCCGACACTAGAGGCCCAACATAGCCATACCGGTAAATTCGCCTTACGTCAGCTTGAGCTGTTTTTATGTCCATAGCTACATTGCACACCACCCAGAACCTACACTATGCTCGCTTTGACCTCATTGCTTTTATCTGCTTGATGGACGTATTCATTAATAGCCTTTCGTAATCATCAGATTCAATCGAATAAATTGCCACTCTACCCTCAGAGTCACCATGAAAACAACCCATGAGACAGGCGAAAATAAATAGAAGCGACAAAGAAAAAACCGGTCACTAGGACCGGATCTTTCTATGGTGCGGATTAGGAGACTCTAACTCCTGGCCTCTTCCTTGGCAAGGAAGCGCTCTAACAACTGAG
>CAYZJK010000011.1:0-24134 GCA_964479125.1 uncultured Candidatus Saccharibacteria bacterium | reverse complement strand
GGACGCCTACCTTTTTGTTTTCAAGAGATGTTGCAATGGTGGTGAACCACTACGAATATATTGACATGTACCTTAAAATATGATAATATATAATCTGTTAGAGACAAAACAAAAACATCACTGAAGTAAAATAAGATTACTATGAAAGAACCCGGTAGCCAGTTTCTCCACGAAAGGAGCCCCAACCTACACACTACTGTAGAGGTTGAGATAGTTGCTGACTATTTGCGTGGTAGCGGTGAGCGTATTCCCAACGAACCAGCAGATAAAATCTCAGCCTATCTTGGGTTTTTAGCGAACCGAAATTATGCAAATGACGGTATTCTAACAGGTGATCAGGGTAGTATTGACCGTCAAATTGAAGCTCATGTCATCAAAGCCGAAGACGTTCCAGAGGGTTATTTTGAGCTCCAACGCCGTATTGCTCGTGAGCAAGGTCATGGCGATGTGCAAATCACTTCTGAAATGCGCCATATGATGACTGAAGCTGTTCAGACAGATCAGCGTACAGGACTTGGCAAGTGGGTTGAATATCTTGGTGGTGAAGACGGTGGCTATCCAGATTGGTTCAAAGCGTACACATGGGAATCAGTTGTAAAGCTTGGTAACTACGACAAGGATAAGCAAGAGTTTAGTAAGCGTGGCCGTGGCACAGTAGTACCATACCCAGAGTTGAATCGTGAAGCGTTGGCGTATGTCTATGACGTACTCAATAAATCCCGTGTTCAAGGCGAAAAGGTAGACGGCGGGGCTAACAATGAACAGCTACAAAAACACCTGAAAAGCGGTAATTTTGGCAAGCTCTATGCTCACGCAGTGATGGAAGTCACGCCTGATTCACCAGAGCTTAGAAAAGACATACGTGGCTCATGGACGAAGTTTAATCAGACTGACGACCCCCGAACAGCACGCCGCTTGTCTGGCTCATTGCAGGGTCACGGTACTGGCTGGTGTACTGCTGGTGAAAGCACCGCAAGCATGCAGCTTCGTGGTGGTGACTTCTATGTTTACTACACCCGTGACGAAGACGGCAAAGATACAGTCCCCCGTGTTGCCATTCGTATGGAGCAGGGCGAGGTAGCTGAAGTACGTGGCGTCAACGCAGCGCAAGAGCTAGAAGCTGAAATGGCTGATATTACTGCTGATCGTCTTAAAGGCTTGCCCGGCGGTGAAGAATATATTCGCAAAGCCGAGGATATGAAATGTCTTACCGCTATTGAAAAGAGGACGTTGGCTGATCCTAACGCAGAACTTACCAGTGATGAGTTACGTTTTCTGTATGAGCTGGACCATCAAATTGAGGGCTTTGGTTACGAAGAAGACCCACGCGTTAAAGAGATCAGAACTATGCGTGGTGACAAAGATAAGCCAGAACTTGCTCGTTTTTTGCCAGAAGTCATACGAGAGCAAGTACAGTCTGCTTACAGCGCCTATAAGACAGTTGCAGATAATCTGCTTGGCACTAAACGTGGTTTGCATGGTAAGCGTGAAGTTGCTGCTTCAATGCAGGAGCTTGAACAATTATTTGCTGCTAAAGACAAAGAATGGCAAGCTAATGGCGTCTATGACTACCTAGTAGAAAAGCTGATTGCAGACGGCGCTCGATTTAATCTGGTTGCTACACCGAACGTAGAAGCCAGCGAAGCTCAAGTGATAGCTCTTGCTGAAGCCTTTGGTAAAGACCGGTCTTACGAAACTTACAAGTCAAGGGCTTTTGCTATAGAATATGTTGAAGCCTTTGGTGTAGACCCGCCTTACGAAACCTATGTCGATGATGACTTGTATCGCAAGGGTCATTACACAGGTAAGGAGTTGTCAGGCAATAAGGGTTCTGTACCAATCCGTCTAAGCCTGATTCCAAGTAGTCTCGACGGTGAAATGGGCTACGGTAGTGTAGACTCACAGATGGAACAGCTACGTGAACGCCGAGCCAAGCAGCCTGAATTAGATGTCCGTGTGCCAAGCGTACTAGAAGCTGTAACCTATTGGTATAGCCTACGAGCGCAAGGTGACAGGCTAGATGACTACAGTGCTTACGACAAAACATATATACGCCACTTTGATCTAGAGCCTAAGACGGTGGGCAGGTGGCGGCATGTTCCGGGCTCTTGGGTGAACGATGGCGGCGAGCCGTGCTTGAGCCGCTCGCGGGCTGACTTTCCCTCCGATGTCCGCTTGGCGGTGGGGTAAAACTCTAACTTTTGATCTTCCTTTTCTTCTTTTCTCTCTTTCAAGGACTACATACTAAATCTTTTCGGGATAAGTAGTCCAAAGGCTTTTGTACCTATCGGTGTCCTGACTAGATGTCTGCTTGCATGTGTCTATCAAGTATTCCTAGTGAAGCGGTACTTGATACGGCAGTAAGCACTTTAATAACCCTTAATACCCCACGAAGCTTCAGTAAAGTAGTGCCATAAGGGGCGCTGAAACAACAAGGTCTGACTGCCATGCGTGATAGTTAGAATTAGACGCTTCTGAAGCAACGGTGGGCAGGTAGCAGATTGTTCCGAACTCTTATGTGAACAATGACGGCAAGTCGAACTTGAACAACTCGAATGCTGACAATGACAACGATGTCCGCTTGGCGGAGAGGTACAGGAGCGAAAGTCTAGTGCACGCTTTTGAGTCAGCCACCAATCATACGGCGTGCTTCGCTCGGGCGTGCTTGGACTTTCAAAACATTTGTTTCGTTCGCAAGTTTAAGCTCAAGAATCGCCCGTAAATGCAGGGAAGTCATCTCGGCAGGGGTGTTAGCCTTAAGCAGATAGCTTGCTTTCATGGGTTTGGGGGTCGTGTTTGACTAAGGTCAGTTGCTCTAGTGCGTCTGACCAGGACTTAGCAGCTTGTTCACTCAACGAGTAACGGTACTTTTTTGTCCAGCTTGGTATTTAGTTCCAGTAATATCTTGTAAATCTCAAAGGCGATTGTAATGACGGGTAGTCCTTGTTTACAAATAAAATTCTTATGGATATAATACCAATAGTTTTATAGGTGAGATAACAGGAGGCATGGGTGGTCAAACAGACTAAAGACCGAGATTCACGGCAGGGTAATCTATTAAAGGTTTTAAATAAGAAGACTATACTCATTGCAGTTGCTGTATTAGTGGTGGTAGTTTTAGCTGTCTTTGCAGTATTGCGCAGCCAAGGAGGCTCATTCTCAGGGGTGGCTCTAAGGGTAGGTGATGAGATCATATTCCAGGATGAGTATAATGACTATATTAAGTCAGCTAAGAAATTGAATATGAATGAGGAAGAGGCTCACGACACACTCATTGAATACCATAAGAATCGAATCGCACTAGGTGACATGAAGATACCAGCCCATAAGGAGGTTGTTGATAAGCAGTGGGATTTAGTTTTATCCGAAATATCTGAAGATTATCTTTCATCTCTGCAGTATGAGGATGAGCTTGATTCACCAGCTGGACAGGTATTGGTGTTCAACCGATACGTTAGAGTGTTGGAAGCAGAGGCACATGGTCAAATGTATCTAGGTTCCCTGTATCACTTCCCGTATTTTGACCGAACTAAAGATAGGGAAGGTGTTCTTGCTCAAGATATCTACCAAAGGCTACAAGGTCTAGGGGAGGATTTATCTGAAGATGTTGAGCTGGCTGAGGAGCAGATAACTGCCACCACTCAGACATCAGCTAGTTATACTGGCCTGTATTTAATTAGGTCCGATGGCGCTGCCTCAAAGATAGGTGGATCATTCGGTCATAGGTTTGGGATGATTCCTGAGCAAATCAACCAAGAGCTTCCAGAGGCCTCTCTTCCTTATTTAAGTGAGGTGGTGGATGTTGATTTGTCTGGGTTCTATATCGTTAGAGTGGTGGATTCATTTGATGCAGGTGAAAATATTGCACAAGACATTCAAGATGCAAAAAATAAAATAAGGGTTGTAGAATATGATCGCTAAGTTACGTAAAAAATTTAATGTATATATATTAGCTCTTGTAGCGATTCTTTTAGTTAGTGTAGTCTCTATTTTAAATTCAAGCATTTCTCATGCTCAAACTCCTAATCCAAGGAATCTAGCTAGTTTCCTAGATGATAACTGCTATAGCACACCGTCAGTACTTTCTACTTTGGGTGACAATATTAACAATATAGGAAGTTTATTTGGTAATGGTAATATTATTGGCCAGTTTGGTATGGTGAATGCTATTGTACGAGTACCTATTTATGACTGGGACCAAAATCCGCCGTTCGCACAAGGTATAACAGATAGTCATACTATCAGTTTTTCAGCTCCACGTGTTCAACCGATCGGTTATTTAGAGTACTTCAGCGCAACTATTACCCCCGTTCCTAATGTTCAGTGGATGCAGGAATATGCTACCAAGCAGGCTGCATATGATCTTAGTAAAATAGCTGCTCTAGCTGGTATCCAAACGAATGTCAGGGAGCCTAGCCCATTTCATATTGCTAACCCACTTCTATATCAGAGGGCCTCAGTTATCCATCCTAACGGAATGCCTAATTTATCGTTTAGTAACCCTAACTTTGAGGATAGGTCAGGCACAGGTACGGATAGCGGAGAGGGGCTTACCGAAGGAGATTTTCTAAACCTAGAGGATGCATATAGCATTTCAGATGGTCAAATCATTGCCGATGAGCTGGGTAGTGAAGTGATTGAAGATATTAGGAATAATCCAGGTCAGTATAATAATGACACAGCAAGTCGAGGTTTCAATTTCCTAGGTACGCCATTTTCAGTAAATAAGAATAACCCAGCTGACAATTGTAGGGAGTATTTGAGTAACGATGCGCCAATGGTGCCATCATACGCTTTCTCGGTTCCTAGTATTGGCCTGCCATTTACAATACCGGGAACTTTAGTGTCACCTATAACGATGCTTGCAGGGTATGGACCATCTGCATCAGGTATTACTACTTACCCAAGTTCTCTGAACGGAAAGATGATGCTCGATTGTTACGGTAGGGGTGTTCAGCCGACAGTTATTGCGTCAAATGAATCAATTGGGTCTTCACCTAGAGGTTCAGTAAACATCTTAGGTGTTCGTATACCTACTTTAAGATGGGAGGGTGCAGTTTATTTTGCCGCTTTCCTAATAGATAACGCAATCAGTGGCGGCACAAACCAAGACATCATTCGAAGGCTGCCTATGCCTAAGATCGTTAGAGAAAATTACTTTAACGGGCTAGCTTATCTATTTAATGTTCAGCAACCACAACAAGGTGATATGCCTGTTCACCTGCGGGACAGGGAGATTGACTACAGTAGGAGTAAGCTCACTAGTGTGAATGCTCAGGTTTTAGCCGCACGTAACGCAGGTCATTCTGACTCTAATAACGGAACTACATATTATCCGAATCTGTATGTAAAACTTAAGAAGCCGTATAAGCATATACCTTCTCTTGGTTTTGAAACTCAAAAAGCTCAAGACGGTTCGCAAATTACAGTCGAGCCTAGAATACAAAAGGATGGATTTAGAAGTTCGCCGAGGTATAGTGATGGCGGGAATAGGAATCATCCGCCTCTGCAAAACTCTGCCCGGGCACGAATCGTTGAAGTGATTCTTAAACCAGGTCAGTTCGGTAGAGAGATTCGTGACGAGGACTTCGTTGGTGAGGCTTTAGGGTCAACTAATGGCATAGATCCAAATCAGCTATGTGGCTTTATTAGGGACAAGCTAGGTGACCCAGAGGCAGAGTGTGATGCTTCAAGACCAGAATTTGGTGGTGCCGACGGAATTAACCTTACTGATCTGCCGGGAATAGGTGGCGAAGATCGGACTAACGAAGTTAACTTGATTACCGAGAATGAAGGATTAATTACTAGGAAGATTCCTGCGGAAACAGAACCGGGTACCAAGTACTGCTATGCAATTTATCTTTCTAGACAGGATAATGACAAAAAATTTGCTGATGCGGACTATTATCGCCGGGCCTCAAACTATAATCCTGATTACTCAGCTAGAATAGATAAGCGATTCTTATCTAGAGCTCATTGTGTAGTATCTGGATATAAGCCTAGTTTCCAGGTTCGAGGTGGAGACTTGATGTCTGGTGGGTCAATTAATACACAGGTAAATACGAAGGAGTATCTAGCGAATCCTACTACACTGCGAACGTATGGTAGCTGGGTTGAATACGGCGCCTTTGCAGCTGGACCAATCAAAAACTTAGCTAGCGGTGCTGGATATAGGGTTGGTATGCCAGCTGATGCGGCTGCGCCTGTAGGTACAATCAACACCCCAGAAGGGGAGACTAGAAGTCACTTGGGTACGCTTAGCTTCTCTAATAATCCAGGTGGACATGGTAACTTTGGATCAGCTACCGACGGGTTTGACGAAATCGTGACACAATTAATCGAGACTAGTACCGGTGGATCGAGAAGTGCCTCTGGTGACGTAGATGTGTCTAATCTATCAAGTGGTGTACATATATTAGGTGCTAACACTAGGTTGTTCGGCTCAAGGCCAATCGATGACGGCAAGTCTCTAATATTACTAGCTCCTAATAATGCTAAGATTCACATTGTAGGGAATATAGAGCTAAAGGATTCGTATCCTAACGAGAGCTTACTGTCACAGGTGGTGATTGGACCTTCATCAACGACAGCCAAGTTTGATATCAACATCGAACCGAATGTTAATAGAGTAGATTCATGGTTGATCAATCCGAACGGAACTATAAATACCTGTTGGCTTGATTCAGACGATCAAACTCCAAGAGGTATAGGTTGGCCATGCTATAACACGCTAACAGTACACGGCCCAGTGTCTGTGGATACACTCCTTCTAAGGCGCAGTGGTAGCCGCGATCAAAATGACGTGCCGCCATATGAACTTAAGCAGAGTATAGCGGGTGAGAACTTTAACCTAGGAGTGGATGCTTACATCTGGGCTGCAAGTTACGTTAGTGACTCTGGTCGCAAGATGGTAACCACAAACATACTCGACCTTCCACCACGGTTCTAGTAAGTAAAAATAATCAGCTTGATATATCTCATACTGCTTATGTATAATGTTAAGCAGTATGAATATTTTTAAAGGGATGGGCGACTTTTTCTCTCTTGATATAGGGACAAAGTCGATAAGAGTGGTTCAGCTGACACCTACTGGTGAAGGCAAGTGGAGGCTAGAAAATGTCGGCGTTTCTAGTATTGATCCAAAGATAATTGCCAGCGACTCTCCAGAGAGTAAAAAGAAACTAGCTAGCGCTATTATGGCTACAGTAGGGCAGGCTGGTATTAAAACTAAGGACGTAGCTGTTGGTCTTCCTTCTTCTAAGACCTTCACTACTATTATTGAGATGCCTAAGATGTCTGACCAGGATCTCAATAGCACTCTTAAGTATCAGGCTGATCAATACATCCCTATGCCTCTTGATGATGCGAAGTACGACTGGGCGGTTCTTGGGCCAGCTCCTAACGACTCGAAGAAGGTTTCTGTACTTATTGCAAGCGTAGCTGAAAAGTACAGCGAGAACCTTGTTGAGTCTATCGACAGTATTGGTTTTAACGTAATTGCTGCTGAGCCAGATTCAATTGCTATGATTCGTTCTTTGCTGCCACACAACCCACAGGGTGCTCATATCGTGATTGATGTAGGTGACACTTCGACCGACATCGTAGTGACAGTTGGCGAGAGTCCAGTTTTAGTTCGAACCCTTCCTATGGGACTACGCACACTCATTTCATCTATCACCCAAAACCTTAATATTAAGGAAGATCAAGCAACGCAGTTCATTCTTAAGTTTGGATTAGCGCAAGATCGACTTGAAGGGCAGGTGTTTAGGGCTATTCAGGTTCCTTTAGATAATTTCTCAAGTGAAGTAATTAAAAGTATTCGGTTCTATCAAAATAAATATGCTAATGAAGCCATAGCTTCAATTAATCTGTCAGGTTATGCCGGTGTAATACCGCAGTTTAGCGATTATATTGCTCAAAAAACACAATTGAGGACTGAGGTTACTAGTCCATGGCATAAGGTTGAAGTCTCTGACGCTCACCGCCAAAGGATTGGGTCGGCCGAGTTTGAGTTTGCTACTGCAGTGGGCTTAGCGGAAAGGTCAGATAAGTAAGATGATTCAAGTTAATCTTATTCCTGATGTCAAGTTAGAGCTAGTTAAGGCTCAGAGACATCGTAATTTCATTATTGCTATCTCAATTTTAACTTCTGCTGCTGCAGGGCTTGTTCTAGTGATGATTCTAGGGTGGGTCTTTGTCGCTCAGCAGATTCATCTTAGTTCACTTACTACCAATATTAAAGAAAAGCATGAAGAATTCATGGCTATAGAAGATATTGAAGAGACAGTTACTATTAGTAACCAACTTGCTTATATCGACTCATCACACGAACAGAAAGCAATTAGCTCTCGTCTATTTGACGTTATGAACGCATCATCTATGCAGGGAACTGATAATAGTATTGCTATTAGTGCTTTTAATGTCGATACAGAGAACAATACGGTAACTATAACTGCGCAAACAGAGCGTTCTGGCTATGACGCAGTTGATGTGTATGTCAAAAATCTTGAAGCTCTTGAGATGTACTATATTGAAGCCGAGCAGGACGAGATTCCAAATGCCCTAAGGAGTGATGGCGACAGGATTACTGAGCATGACGATGAGATGTCTGAATTGGTTGCCAGTGATATAGCGGTATATGATCTAGCTTATACCGAAGGTCAAGACGGCGGGTCACGAGTTGTTAGTTTTAGGGTTTCATTTACATATAGCGACCTTCTATTTAGTGATTCAATTGATCTATTGAGGCTAGAAGGTTTAGAGGGTGGAAACGTGACCGACTCATACCAGCGACTACCTGAATCATTATTTACTCAAAGCAGCAGGACTGAGGGAGAAAACTAAGATGGCTCGTAAAAATGTAGATGGTGTAATCAGGAAGCGCAGCTTAATCGAAAAGACCCGTAAGAATGTTCTTATGTGGGTTGGTGGTGCCGCTACGCTACTAGGAATAGTGGTGGTAGTGTCATGGATGGTTATCCAGGCTGGCATGTTCAACCAGAAGGTGATTAGCATGAAGCAGGATACTCTTGATCAGATTGAGCAGAACATTGATCAGGCACAGGAGCTTAAGGCTGATATTAATCTCCTAAACACTGACGAGAACTTACTTTCAGTTCGAACTAGTGATGAGGCACCTGGGCTTCAGACTGTTCTTGACGCTCTGCCTGCTGACGGCAATCGATTAGCACTGGGTGCTTCGTTACAGCAGAGGGTCTTTCAGTTATCTGGAGTTAGCTTAGAAGTTCTATCTGTGGATTCTTCAGCTTACGGTTCCACAGGTGGTGCGGATACGAGTGGAGAAGAAGAGCTAATACCTCTAGAATTTACCGCTACGATTTCCGGCTCGCCTAATGATATCCGCAACGCTCTAGTTCGCCTTGAAAGTTCAATTCGAGCGATTAATCTGAAGTACATTGTAGGTAATACGGCTGGTAATAACGTGTCAGTTAACCTGACTGGACAAGTTTATTACTATCCACCTGCAGACTTAGAGCTAGGTAGTGAGGTTGTAAAGGGGTAGTATGAAAAAAACTGAAGTAGCAATGACGTTACTAATTGCATCTGTAGCTATGATTGCAGCTTTCTTCTTGACCCGAGCTATGTTCGGTAGTGAGATTGAGCGTGAAGCAACTGTTGAGACTGCTGATCCGATAGTACAAGATAGCTCGAACGGTATCTCAATCAGCAGGAGGGTATTTAACGAGCAGGCCCTCAACCCAACTGTTGAGGTATATGTTAACGGTGATGTCGATCCTGATAGATCGATTGATATGGAAGATATCGAATCGTCTGTGATTGATCCAGAGGAATAAACCAAAACAAGAAAGATAAAATATGTCATCTATATTAACGCATGAACTACAAGAGAAGTTGAAAGCCGTCCTCATAGAGGAGGGTCTTGTTGATAGTGCGGTAATTGAAGATTCAGAACAAGAAGCCACTCGGACTAATCGCCAACTTGTTACGGTTTTGACAGAGCGCGGCATTGTTGATGATGAGCTTTTGGTTCACTCGATTGCATATGTATCAGGTGTTCCATATGTAAACCTGACGGCTACAATTATTGGTCAGGATATATTAGCCGCCCTTCCAGCTGATGTAGCTGAAAGGTTTATGGCTGTGCCGCTGGCAGAGGTGCAGGGTAGGCTAGCTGTAGCCATGATTGATGCTAGTAACGTTCAGGCTGTGGACTACCTGGCTAACGTTATTCAGCGACCTATTAAGGTCTTTATGGCCTCTCAGACTAGTGTTAGGCATGTACTTTCTCAGTATAAGACAGATCTCGGTGCAGTCGATATGGCTGCTGAGCAGTCTCAGAAAGAAAGCCTTCAGGCGTCGGCTGCTAATGTTAAGACTATTGTTCAAGACTCGCCAATTAGCCGAGCGCTCAGTACAATTCTTGAATATGCGGTTAAGACTAAGGCGTCTGACATTCATATTGAGCCATTAGAGTCCGTTCTTGTAATTCGATTCCGTGTTGATGGTGTGCTTCGAGAGGTTATGAAGCTACCTAAAAGTATTGAGCCAGCATTAGTTAGTCGTATCAAGATTTTATCTGAGCTTAAAATTGACGAGCACCGTATCCCGCAGGACGGTCAGTTCGGCGTTAAGGTGGCTGATAGGGAGGTTGACCTTCGTATTGCAATTAGTCCAGTTATTTGGGGTGAGCAAGTCGTTATTCGTCTACTTGATAAGTCGGATAATAACTTTGACTTACGTGAAATGGGCTACGCTGGTAGATCACTGCGAGCAATCCTTAAGGGTATTCAGCGTCCAAATGGAATGGTGTTAACTTCAGGTCCAACCGGATCAGGTAAAACAACTAGTCTTTATGCTTTGATTAAAGAAATTAAGGATGAGTCGATTAATATTGTTACTCTAGAGGATCCTGTTGAGTACAAGATGAATGGTGTAAACCAGATTCAAGTTAATACAGAGGTTGGCCTTACGTTTGCGACCGGACTTAGGTCTATTCTTCGACAGGACCCCGACGTAGTGATGGTTGGAGAGATTCGAGACGCTGAGACTGCTAACTTGGCAGTTCAGGCTGCTCTAACTGGACACTTGGTCTTTAGTACACTTCACACCAACTCGGCGGCGGGTGTTCTACCTCGTCTGCTTGATATGGGTATTGAGCCCTTCTTGATTGCCAGTACGGTAAATACAGTTATTGGACAGCGACTAGTGAGGCGTGTTGCTAAGCGACGCGAAATTGTTCAGTCTACAGAAATTGAAACTAAGAACATTCTCGACACTGTTGGACACCTTCTGCCTAAGACTAGAGAAGAAGTTCAGAAAGTGTCAGAGGATCTTGGATATACAGACCTCCCGCTTGCCAATCAGCAGAGCTACTCCCTGGCTGAAGGTAGGGATACGCCAATGACTCCTGGTGGATACAGTGGACGAGCTGGACTTTATGAAGTGATGGATATTAATGAAGATATTCAAAGATTAATTACCAAGAGGGCTACCAGTGCTGAAATTCAAAAGTTAGCAGTTGAGCAGGGAATGATAACAATGCGTCGAGATGGGTACTTAAAGGCACTTGGCGGAATTACTACATTAGAAGAAGTTAACCGAGTAACCGTACAGGAATAGTAGGAGATAAACATGACAAACCAAGAATTAAGAATTGAGTTATTACTAGAAGAAGTAGTTAGAAAGAAGGGTTCAGACCTTCATATTCAAGTTGGTCTACCTCCAATGATTCGTGTCGATGGTGCGCTTATGCCTGTAGCTGGCACAGACACTCTTGATGCTAGTACGGTTGAACGACTTATTTATACAATCCTTGATGAGGAGCAGCAGCAGATTTTAAACAAGGATAAAGAGTTCGACTTTAGCTTCGCATTTGGTACTATGGGGCGGTTTCGTGTTAACGCCTTCCATGAGCGTGGTAACCTCGCGGCGGCACTGCGTTTAATTCCTAACGAAATTAAATCTATTACAGAGCTTGGTATGCCTCCAGCAGTTATGTCATTTGCCGATTTCCCAAGAGGACTAGTTCTAGTGACCGGTCCAACTGGATCGGGTAAGTCGACAACTTTGGCAGCTTTAGTGGATAAAATTAACAGTGAACGAGCTCAGCACATTATTACCATTGAGGACCCGATAGAGTTTACTCACAAGTCTAAAAAGTCTGTCGTGGTACAGCGAGAAGTTCACTACGATACATATTCATTTAGCGCAGCACTTCGATCTAGCCTTCGACAGGACCCTGACGTGGTACTTATTGGTGAGATGCGTGACCTAGAGACTATCAGTGCGGCTATTACGATTGCTGAAACTGGACACTTGGTTTTTGCAACACTTCACACAAACTCAGCAGCGCAATCTATCGACCGTATGATTGACGTTTTTCCGCCGCATCAGCAGGCGCAAGTCAGGGCTCAGCTATCTAACATTTTGATGGCGATTTGTTCTCAGCGGCTAGTGCCGGCCATTGGCGGTGGGCGAGTGGTAGCTGCAGAAATATTGATGGCCAACTCAGCTGTCCGAAATATTATCCGTGAAGGTAAGAGTCACCAGCTCGATGCTGTGATTCAGACTGGTGCCGATCAGGGAATGCAGACAATGGACCGAACACTCGCAGGCTTTGTGCAGGCAGGAACAGTTACTTATGAAGAGGCTCGTAATTACGCAGTCGATTTAGGTGAATTTGAAAGAATAATTAGGGGTTAATCATGAGAAGGTTTACTTATACCGCTAAAGATACAACCACGGACAAAGAAGTAAAGGCAGCAATTCAGGCAGAGTCAGAAAAGGGCGCTGCTAAAGTGTTGATGTCTCAGGGGCTAATCCCGATTGATATCGTAGAGGATGATGAGGGTGGTCTATTTAAATCTCTGACTCAAAGAATTACTTCTAAAGATAAGGTTAACTTTACTAGGCAGCTAGCTACATTGATTGAGGCAGGGTTACCTCTTTCTCAGAGCTTGCATACTATTGTTGAGCAGATTAATAACCCTAAGATGAGGCGCGTAGTAGAAGATATTATCGCATCTGTTGAAGCGGGTAAGTCGCTTGGTGATTCATTCGGTAAGCATCCAGAGATATTCGATAAGGTTTATCTTGCGCTAGTTAAGGCTGGTGAAGTCTCAGGTACACTTGATCAGGCCCTTAAGCGACTAGCCGATCAGCAGGAGAAAGATGAGGAGCTAATGCGCAAGGTTAGGGGAGCGCTATACTACCCGGCAATTGTTATGTTGGTTATTGTAGCTGTAGTGGTATTTATGGTTGTGACTATCGTCCCGCAGGTATCAAAGCTTTACGCCGGATTAGGGCAGGAGTTGCCGATCTTAACCAGGTTATTGGTTCAGACGTCCGATTTTCTAGTTGGGTACTGGTGGCTGACAATTATTGTAATAGGTATATTAGGATATTTCTTTATACAGTATCTGAAGACGGAGTCGGGTATAAGGGTAATGGATGCTTTAAAGTTAAATGCTCCGTTAGTCAAAGACCTGATGCGCAAGCTATATATGGCTAGGTTTACTAGGACCGGTCAAACACTGCTGGCAACTGGTGTGCCTATGTTAGACATGTTGAGTATTACTTCAGAGGCGGTTAATAACTCATATGTATCAACCAGTATCGATAACGCAGCCAATAAGGTTAAAGGTGGAAAACCTTTATCTAAGTCAATTGAAACCGAAGACTATATCTTACCTCTAGTTCCACAGATGATTAGTATTGGTGAAAGAGCTGGTCAGATTGACACTATGATGGGTAAGGTAGCCAAGGTTTATGAAGATGAGGTAGACGAGCAGATTAAAGCCATCTCAACCATTATTGAGCCTATATTGATGGTCGTGATGGCTATTTTTGCAGGTGGTATTGTGATGGCTATTCTATTCCCAATCTATAGCTTAGTGTCCGTTACTAACGGTCGGCTTTAATCTAATAAATGTCTTGTAGACAAAAAAATTAGGGTAGAGTATTATAATCACAAGCGTATTGCACGCAAATAGGAAGCATATAAACTAAATAAATTAAATAAGGTGGTTTATAAGATGAAAAATCAAATCAAAAAGAGTGAAGGGTTTACTATCATCGAAGTGGTGCTAGTACTAGCTATCGCCGCGCTTATCATGCTGATGGTGTTCATTGCTCTTCCTGCACTGCAGCGAAGTCAGCGTGACACTCAGCGTAAGGACGATGTAAGTCGACTACAGGCTGCTGTGTCTTCATACACTTCAAATAACCGCGGTAAGGTTCCATTCGAATCTACGCAAACTGCTGAAAGCTTTATTGAGAATTACTTAACAGCTCACGGTGATATATTCGAGGATCCACAGGGCAATGAGTATAGATTCGTTAACAAGCTAACTGAAGACGCTGGCTCGGGTGAGATTGCTATTCATGGAGGTGGAAAGTGTTCTGATGGGGAGGATGCTGGTGCTAGCCAATTCCAAACTACAGCTCGATCTGGTGCACTGCGCATTAAGCTTGAAAGCGGTGGCGCTCACTGTATTGAATACTAATCTCTAGCGATTAAGTAATCTTATAAACACCTCTCAATCTGAGAGGTGTTTAAATTTTACAATTAGTGTAAAATAGTTCTAATGGTTATATATTGGTCTCTAGTAATGGTTATACTAGGAGCTGCGATGGGTAGTTTTGCAGCCGCGTCAGTTTGGCGTATTAGGGCTCAAGGTCTTGTTTCAGGTGAAGAAGAGGTCGAAGACAAGACTGATAAATCTCTGAGGAAGTTATTCTCAAAAAAGAAGACAATAAATGAGGATCGATCCGTCTGCTTGTCGTGTCGAAAACCAATTGCTTGGTATGATTTGATTCCTATAGTGAGCTGGTTTGCACTAGGTGGTAAGTGTCGACACTGTAAGAAGCCTATAGGCAGGATGGAGATAGTAAGCGAGGTTGGCCTAGCTCTAGCGTTCGTAGTATCTTACCTCGTCTTTAACCAGCGTATTGGTTTCGATGCGTATTCTGCGGTTATATTTATTATCTGGTTAGCTATATTGGTGATCTTAGCTATTCAGTGGATGTACGATGCTAGGTGGCATCTATTAATTACAACCCTAACCATGGCTATGACTGTGCTAGCGATTACGGCTCAGGCGTTAGCGGTTATATCTGGACTGACTGATATAGAGTCGTTGATGTGGGGTGTCTTGTTTAGCTTAGTTATTATGCCAGGTTTATACTACGCCTTATATAAGGTATCTGGTGGGCAGTGGGTAGGTTTAGGTGATGTTTATCTGTTAGTGCCTTTCGCTATTCTTATAGCCGACTGGCAGCAAGCTTTTCTCTTAGTCTTCCTTGCCAACCTATTGGGCTGTGTCTATATGGTTCCTGCTATGTTATCTAAGCGGGCTAGGAGGGGCCTTAGGATACCTTTTGGTCCATTCTTAATAGCCGCTTTCTTTATTGTGGTGCTTTGGGGTGATATTTTAGTGGGTTGGTACTTGAGATATGCATTACTTACTGTGTAGTGCTTATGCTATAATGGAGGCGCTATGGTAGTTTATTCTAGGCGGGGTTTTACGATAATTGAAGTGATGCTATTCCTAGCAGTTACTGGCCTTATGATTGCCGGTATTTTAGCTGGTGTCGGCAACAATGTTCGTAATCAAAACTATCGCGAGGGAGTTAACGAGCTGCGCAGCTTTATTCAAGGTCAGTTCGATCGAGTTTACAATTTAACTAGCGACCGGCAAGGGAGGACTCAAGATCCTTGCTCTTCAGGTGTGCCAACTGCTAGAGGTATGAGTAGTTGCTTGTACGTCGGTAGAATGCTTCATTTTAATGAGCCGACTGGAAGCAGTGGTAGTAGTATTACTGTTCATCCGGTTCTAGCGGAGGTTAAGGATTCTGCTAATGGACCAGAGTCTGGTAGGTACCCTAGAAATATAGCTTCACCTGAGGACGCACTGTCTTTTGAGCTTTCTGATTACAGGATTGCTGTGTGGAGTGGGGATGAAAGTTTTACTGAAGAGTATGACTTCAACTGGCAGCTGACAGGCTATAGGCCTGATGGTGGTGGCTATCAACGTGGGTTAAACGTTAAAGACTCAATCTTAATACTCAGATCGCCGGTTGATGGCGGGGTTAGGTCATATAAGATACCGAGTCGCAGCAGTATTTATAATAATGACTTATCTCCTCGCGACTTAACAGGGCCAGATGCACAGAATCCTGGTAGTTCTGTTCTGGAGTCTGATGCCGCTAATGACACCACGATTATATGTATGGTAGATACAGGCTCAGCTATACCGCCTGCTACAATCATGGCTGTTCGAGTTGCTGGAGCGTCTACTGGTCCGGGAGATATTGAGGTAGTGACTAATGACATCTTGTCTAATAGGGGTGAATTAGAGTGCTAAGGTTTACGAAAAAAGACGGCGACACCATTGTCGAGGTTTTATTCGCTGTAGTTATCTTTGCGTCTATTGCGATTGGCGCTATGGCCATTATGAACCAAGGTATGTCTGCTGCTCAAAACACTCTTGAGCATAATTTAGTGCGTAATAATATAGACTCTCAAGCAGAGCTTCTCCGGTATTTACAGAATGCAAAACTTAATACTATTGGCCGAGGTGGCGCCGGAACGGAACAGACTACAGATATAGTTAGGTTAGCGGGTCAATGGGACTACATAGTTAATAACTTAGTGGTATCTAGTGCTGCAGAGTATGCAAAACTCGAGCGTTATGAACAGTGTGATTTGAATGCTGTAAATGAAAACGCAGTTATTGCAAATCCAGGAGAATTAAGTAAGATTTTCTTTATAGACACACAAGACGCATCTGTATACAACTACGGCAATAATCCTGAAAATTTTGGTCGACCAGGCACATTTGCTCAGGTTAGACACATAGATGAACGGCCACTGTCTGAAATGATATGGGTTCAGGTTGTGCAGTCTTCATCGGGTGCGTCATCTTTAAGTGAGACAGTAGCCTATGACTTCCATATTAGAGCTTGTTGGCAGGGTAGTGGGCCTAATGTCGACTTAATGAAAATGGGTACAATAGTTAGGTTATATATGCCTAGGGAGGGTAGATAGATGAACAAGGTAGGTAGATCCTCATCAGGCTTTACTTTAGTTGAGTTAACCTTATCTATGACCTTTATAGGCTCTTTATTGATTATTATTGCTCTGACAACAATGCAGATTATGTCGATTTACAATAAAGGGTTAACGTTAAAAGAAGTGAACAATGTATCTCGAATGGTAGTTAGGGATATGCAGCAGTCTATCTCTGGTGTTAATGCATTTATTGTTAATTACAATGACACGAATGGTAATGTCGTATCGGCTGAATCACTAGAAGAGGCTACTAGTAAGAACCAGCATTATTATCAAAATGAGAAGGGTGGTAGGTTATGTACTGGATCCTACAGCTATGCGTGGAACTTTGCTAAGACTATTACTGGTGTGGGGCAGGGCTCTTTCGAGTCGGCTGGAGTGCAGTATATACAAGATGGCTCCAAGAAGGTTCCGATTAGATTTGTTAGAGTTTTCGATACCAGCCACGCTTTATGTGAAGTTTCTTCCGACAATCAAGGCACCCAGCTTCCTGATCTAGGTCATGATTATCTAAATGTATTCGGAGAGGGTAATAATAATCTGTCTCTATATACATTTGAGATCGCTACTCCTTTAGGTAGTCCTATCTCGATTGAGAGGGATGAGACTGGTTCAGATAATGTAGTGAAGAATAACGTGATGACTATGTCGACTTTCTATAAGATTAAATTCACTTTAGGTACACAGATGGGTGATGAGAATATATCAGGCGTGGATGATTCTAAGTGTAAGTCTCCTGCAGAAAGTGATTTAAATAATTCTGAGTATTGTGCTATTAATGTAATAGAGTTTGTGGCTAGAACAAATCATCTTTAGGGTAATGGGGGTATTATGAGAGAAAACATCAAACAGTTATTGAGTAACCAGAAGCAAAGAGGAGCTGTGTCTCTATTTGTAGTTATATTTTCAGCCTTCCTATTCGTGGCAGTTACAGTAGGGTTCACCGTATTGATGGTGTCTGATCAGAATCGAGCTACAGATAACGACCTGGCACAGAGTGCACGTGACTCAGCTGAAGCAGGTATAGAAGAAGCGAAGCGAGTGCTAGCTCAGCTAGAGGCTTGTGGGCAGGGTGCTGGGAGAGAATCTGCCGCAGCAGGCAATGACTGTAATAGGATAGCTAATGCAGTTAATAGCGGCGAGTGCGGCACAATTAGAGCTGCACAAGGGCTACCAGCTGATGAAGAGACTATTATTTCTAAAGATATTACGGATGAGCAACTAGAGCAGGCTTTTACTTGTGTAAAGATCAATCAAGATACACTCACTTATGAAGGACGCCTTGATGGTGAAGGTGACGTTCGTGTTGTACCTATTAGAGGTGTTGGTGACATTGCTAGTGTTAAGGTGAGTTGGGTTCGAAGTGATACTAGTTCAGGCGGAAGAATTAGCCCTAGTCACGATAGTCGCGGTGTTAACGGTAGTACGATATGGAGTCAGTCTCCACCAATTATGCCTTCTAAGGGCGCATGGAATAGCTATGGTTCGATACTTCGAGTTGGCAGCTTCCAGTACCCTGCGGGTGGAGAAATAAGTATTTCTGGTGCTGATGAGTCAAGTAGGACAGCATTTCTTTATCCAACGACTAGTGGCGCTGGTGGTGTAACTAGCTTTGATATGAATCAGGTTGATAAACACTCTCCTCCTCCAGAGGCGGGTCGACTTTCGATTGTCGATGACCCAAATGTCCCAGTAAATATTAGGTGCGGTGGATCTGGTTCAGGTGATGGTTCGTTCCTTTGTTCAGCTACCTTCAACCTCGCTCAGCCTGTTAGCTCCAATGTACGATCATTCTTGACTCTATCATCTATATACAACAGTACTGAGTTTAGGGTGGAGCTCACTGGTCCAGATGGAAATCCAGTACGGTTTCAGAATGTTCAGCCAGAGATAGATTCAACTGGCCGAGCAAACAATGTGTTTCGTAGGCTAGTGGCTCGTGTGGAGTCGGCTGATGCAGTTCGTGCGCCATACCCTAGAGCAGCTCTGGGATCCTCAAATTCAGTCTGTAAGGCTTATCTAATTACTGATTCAGCTGAAGAGTTCATAGACTATGGAGTGCAGTCTGGCGATTGTCCAGATATCACTAATCCACTCAATCCTTGAGTTTGAAAGCGCCACATTAAGGCGATTTGGATAGATAAGTAATAGCAGCTAGCATTTATTGCTAGCTGCTGTGGTATTTGCGATGGGCTTCTCGTAGATGTTCATCTGTTACGTGTGTGTAAACTTGAGTCGTGCTAATGTTTTGGTGACCTAGCATCGTCTGAACGCTTCTTAGGTCGGCTCCATTCATCAATAGGTCGGTAGCAAAGCTGTGGCGCATAGTATGTGGGCTAACATGCTTTGTGATTCCGGCCAGTCTTGCATACTTATTAATCGTTCTTTGAATGCTTCGTGGCGTTAGTCGGCGATAGTCGCCTGAGTTGTCTGGATTGCCAGGATTTCGACTATAGCTAATGAATAGTGGGGGAAGGCTGTCTTTTCGAGCTTCGAGGTATTCATCAATTGCATTAGCGGCTGCATCGCTGATGAATGCTGGACGGTCTTTGTTTCCTTTACCGCGGATGGTAAACTCTTTTCGGCCAGTGTTAACATGATCTTTATTAAGAGACACTAGCTCTGAGACTCGAAGTCCGCTAGAGAAGAGCATTTCAAGAATTGCTCTGTCACGGAGTCCTGCTTCGTTTGATGTATCAATCACTTCGAATAGTTTTTGTATTTCATCATAATGAAGGAATGTAACTTGCTTGCGATGAGTTTTTGGTAGTGTAATGGTGTTGGGGCTGAGAGTCTTTATGTCGCGCCTGATTAAGAACTCTAAAAAACCACGTAAAGCAATTAGGTGATAGTTCTGAGTTAGGATAGATAAACTTTCGCCTTGTTCATTGCGATAGCGGTTAAGCCAGAGTCGGTATTTTCTAATTACTTCTTTAGTGATTTTCTCGACTTTAATATCTTCGCTAAATTCAATAAATCTACTTATATATAGAGTGTAGTTCTCGGCTGTTTTAGCTGAGCGACCACCCTCTACTTCAATAGATTCAATGTAATCGAGTAGTAGTTCAGAGGTATACATATCGTACATCTAGAATAACCACTGAGGGCAAAATTTGCTATACTTGTAGGTAGATAAGGAGAGTTTAATGGAAAATAATTTTAACGCAGGTATTGAGAGAACTTTAGTCGTATTTAAGCCTGATGCAGTTCAGAGGGGTGTAGTAGGTGAGATTCTTACACGGTTCGAACGTGTTGGTTTAAAGATTGTGGGAACTAAGATGCTTTATCCAGATCGTGACCACTTTTACACTCACTATGAAGAGATTGGCAAGATGGTAACAAGGCGAGGTAATAAGGCTTTTAATGTCACTCTGGACTTCATGACTAAGGGACCAGTTATTGCTATGGTGTTCGAAGGTGTAGAGGCTGTAGAGGTTGTCCGTAAGCTAGTAGGTGGTACAGAGCCTAAGACCTCAGCGCCTGGTACAATCCGTGGAGACTACTCACATACCAGCTTTAACTATGCAGATGACAGCGGCAAGGCTGTACCGAATCTTCTACACGCTAGTGGAGATGTGGAAGAGGCTAAGCAGGAGATTAGCCACTGGTTTACTGATGACGAACTATACGTCTATCAGTCTACAAGCGAACCTTACTGTATGTAGTAATAGTCATAATATTAAACGCTGCTATTAAGATGGAAAGATTAATCTTCCTCACCGATAGCAGCGTTTTATATGGTAGAATTATATATATGCCTCGGTAGCTCAATTGGATAGAGCAGTTCCGTCCTAAGGAAAAGGTTGCAGGTTCGACTCCTGCCCGGGGTACCAGAGGGGTGGAAACTTTATGAGTAAAGAGAATGTAAGTAAAGAGGCTGTATTTACCTTTGACGGCCAGCGTGAAGACGAGGTCGTTGTCAAAGTGTTTAGGAGGCATATTTTAGCCATGAGGAAGGGCTTCTATGGCTTGCTTATTCCTTTTGCTATTTCTTCAATCCCGCCATTAATATGGCAGACGAAACTTGAATTGTTTATATTGCCGATAATTGGCTTAGTGATTGGTATAGTGATTTTTCTATATCATTTCATGATTTGGTATTATTCGATATTTATCCTTACCAACCAAAGGTTGCGTCAGGTTGTCCAGCAAGGATTCTTTGGATCCAATGTACTCGAGATTAAACTCTCGAAGGTTAGTTCAATTAGTTATTCAATCCCAGGTCTGTCTGGTGAGTTATTTGGTTACGGCACATTACTTATCCAAACTTATGTTGGTGATCTCACAATATCGCTAGCAGATAAGCCAGGTAAGCTGTACAACGTGCTTCAAGATACAATAGATAAGGCACCTGGAAAGGAGGAGTTTCATGAAGAAGATTAATCTTCCTGTAGTTCGTAAGAAGCAGGACGACAAAAGTAAGCGATCTATTACGCGAATTACGAACGATACTGTAGCTCAGCATCGTGAGCAAGTTTTAAGTGAGGGTCGCCGTTTTAAGTACCCACTACAATACACCAAGAAGCGCCTAGTTATTAACGCTGGCTTAATCGGATTAGTGGTAGTTGCTGTGTTTTCTATAGTAGTTTACTGGGCGTTGTATCATGCACAAGCTGCCGGAACGTTCTTTTACAGGATCACTCAAATTGTACCTCTACCGGTGGCATCTGTAGATGGTGAACAAGTTTTATATTCAAATTATTTACGCAATTACAGGGCTTCTGAAACGTATATCAGAGAGCGAGAGCTTCCTGAACAAAGCGATTACTCAGATAGTCAGATGTCAGATCGTAGTGCGATTTACAAAGCGCGGGCTTTAAACGATGCTGTTAAGTATACATATGCTCAAAAGCTCGCTGAAGAAAAAGGTATATCAATTTCGGACGAGCAAGTAACTGAACGTATTAATGAAGTCCGACGCAGCATTTCAACTGGCGGAGAAATTAGCCAAGCAACTTATGATCGATCAATCTTGGAGATACATGGATTAACTCCGTCAGATAGTCGTGAGATGATGAGACAAAGCCTTATTCGTCAGGCAGTTTCTTTTGAAGTAGATAAGGAAGCTGAGCAAGTATCTAATAGGCTTGAGGACTTCCTGTCTTCAAATAGTGAAATGCCTTTTGATGAAGTAGTTGCTTCATTCGAAGGAAACTCTGATGCATTGCAGCTTTCAACGTCGGGCTTCGTTAAAGAAACGAATAGTGACGGTGGACTAGCTGCTGCTGCCTCTAAGTTAGAGGTTGGCGAATATACCGGTCCTATTAAAACCAGTCGTGGTGATGGTTTCGGGTATTACTTCGTTCGATTACTTGAGCGCGATAACGACGGTCGAATTAACTATCAGTTTATTAAAATTCCGCTAACTAAGTTCGACGAGATGATTGAGGGGTTGTCTAAGAATAACCTGATTAATCCGTATATTAAGATTGAGGATGTAAACAATAATCAATAAAGGAGGGTCTTATGTTTAAGTTATCTGAATTGAAATATGAACTTAATGCTCTGGAGCCTGCTATTAGTCAGCAGATTATGGACCTGCATTACAATAAGCATCACGCTGGCTATGTTAAAAAACTAAATGACGCACTCGAGACGGCCGGGGTTTCAAATGATAGTCTGGCAAACATTCTAGCTAATATGGATGACCTTCCTGAGTCTAGTAGACAGGCTGTTAGAAATAATGGTGGCGGTCATTACAATCATAGTCTGTTTTGGGAAATGATGACTGACCAGCAGACCGAACCTAGTCAATTTGTAATAGATTTTCTAGATGAACACTTTGGTGGATTAGAAGGATTTAAGGCTGCGTTTAATGAACAAGCTACCAGCTTATTTGGCAGTGGATGGGTATGGCTAATGTCTTCTGGTGAAATCTTAACCACTCCTAACCAAGATTCTCCAGTAATGGACGGGCGAGAGGATATCTTGCTTGCGCTTGATGTGTGGGAGCATGCTTACTATCTAGACTATAAGAATGACCGCAAGCAATATATCGAAGCTTGGTGGGGCGTGGTTAACTGGGGTTATGTATCAGATAAGTTAGCAAGCCTCTAATTTAACGAGGTGGTGCTGACCAGTCATCTTCAATAACAACAACATTTTGCACACTGTTTCTTTGATTCTCTCTAGCACGCTTTCTAAAGTAGATAATAAAACCAATAATTGTCATGAAGATAATACCGACCATGATTGTGATGATGTATGCAACTGCACTCGGAGCTTTCCTGGTTGGTTCTTCAGATACCGAGGCGGCTGTAGCTGAAGTTTTAAGTTCAATTTTTTGAATCTCAGCATCGCCCTCGTCGTCTATTGGTTTTTTATCAACCGTAATTTGATGTGTACTAGAGTGGCTGCCCTTTGTGATGTTTAAGGTATACTCTCCATCCCTGACCTGTATGTAGGCGATACCTTCTTCATTAGTAGCTACGCTGCCACCCGTATTGTCGAATGAGATTTGCGCATTCGCTAGAGGTGCACCGTCTTGCTGGAGAGCTTTAATCTCAACGCCGAATCCTTTTGTTGAAAATGTGCCACTTTGACTCATAGTTCCTGAGCCATTTGTTCTTTGGCCTGCTATCGTATAATAATATGTTTCACCCGGCTCTAAGTTTCTGATATCTGTATAAAACCTACTGTCTGATTCACGGGTTATTGACGCCTCTTTGTTTAACTCATCGGCTGACTTACCGTACTTAAAAGTAGTGTTCGATGGATGGTTAAGCTCCCAGATTAGCTCAGCTCTATTTAGTCTAGTAGCTGTCCGGAGGGTAATAATATCTAATTCAGAATCTAATATCTGCTGGTTAACTATGTCCGGTGTATTAATTACCGGATCTGAAGGAGGTGCTGGGGTTTGCGCCGGTAGAGGGGTCGCAGGGAGTGAGGGGTGTACAATTCTGCCAGGGTAAATCTGAGCTGGTTGACTTGGTGAGTTGGGTGTTGGTCTAGAGGTACTTGGTCTGCTTGGGCTAGGTGAAGGTCGAGGATTTGGATTGTTCGGCTGAGGGTCAGAAGGTGTCGGACTGTTCGGCTGAGGGTCAGAAGGTGTCGGACTGTTGGGTTGTGAGCAATTTGGTGG
>CAYZJK010000010.1:22095-24467 GCA_964479125.1 uncultured Candidatus Saccharibacteria bacterium | reverse complement strand
TGCGGATTAGTCTTAACGTTACAACACTCCGACGTACTGCATGTACTACCGACAACATCCTAGCTTAGTGTGGCACGGTAAGCTTCACAAAGCACCACCTAGAAAATAGGTTTAATAGGTAGTGCGTAGAATACGGCATAGTCTATACGTAGATAAGATCGACCAATCCACTTAACGCTAAATACTATAACTCTATTAGAGTAGAAGCATAGTCTGCCGCTGAGGCTATGGAGCAAGCGGAGCTCTTGGTACTCATCGGCATCTCGAGACACCCTCCTGCATTGGTGTCTAATTTTACCGAAATTCATACTCAGCAAACAACAACCGGGAGCAGCTTGCTAGTGCGCACTAGCAAACCTTCAAGCGCGCTACTGGGCAGTAGAGCCTTTGGACATATTGATAACGGTACACAAACACAGCTACATCGCCATCATTTGTAGTTAACCTAGGAAGCCTACACGCAAATCAAGCTGTAGCTGATACTAGCTGGCATCGCTATAACTAACCAGTAAGCATACCGCCGTGGCGACAATTCAACCAATAACAGACCTATAGCTGTCAGAGTTGCACACCTGGCTCAGGCCAGCATTTCTGCTAGAAAAATAATACAATACTAATGCCAAGCTTGCAGCCGCTAAAGGCAAAGTAAAACCAGTTACACTTTGACTCTTATTGCATATAGTTTACAATAAGATATTAGTAATAAGCTTAATTAAGCAATAAGACCTGTGTGTCAAAGGGACAGTAGTGCTCAAAAAGAAGATATTCTTAATGCCCCTAACCATAGTTACTATAATTATATTAGGTGTAATTGCTTGGTTGATTGCATCTCACATCGGCAGAGAGTCTGCCACAGTAGATAGCGAAAGAGCTGAAATTCTAGAAGTTCAGCAAGAAAACCTATCTAAGGGTAGTGACGATGCAGACATAACAATCGTTGAGTATGTAGACATTCTTTGCCCGCACTGCGCAAAAGCACATCAAGAAATCCTACCTAAAATTGAAGCTGAATATATAGAACCTGGCAAGGCCAGTTACGAAGTAAGGTTGGTTGCAAAGATTGCTCCCGACTCAGCTAGAGCAGCCAAAGGAGCATACTGCGCGGCTGAACAAGACATGCTATGGAAATACCTTGATACAGCCTACCGTATCACCTGGAACGACTACTACAGTCAGAATAGAGATACTGAGGAGATAGATTTATTCTCACAAACAAATATCGGTCAGTTTTCCCACCAAATAATAGGACTAGATAAACTAGCTTGGACTCAATGCCTAGAGTCTGATCGATACGATAAAACACTTGAAGATAACGCACAGGAAATGAGCGACCTAAAGGCCTACGGAACGCCACACTTCATCATCAATGGTCATGACTATAACGGAGCTCCACCATATGAATTCTTTAAGACTGCCATTGAAGCAGAGCTGCGACGCAAGAGTGAGGAGGGCTAGATATTAAATATTTTAGACCCCTACCTATTAAGTCACTCCATAAACGAATCTGGATAGCTATAAAATCAATAGTAAAACTACTCTACTTCAGGCCGGCTTACCTAGCGCTAGCGGCAGTAATTTCTATATTGTTTTATGAGCTTATCTTCTGGCTAATGAACCTAGGTCTATTAAACTTCCTCTTAACCTCCTCATACATCACACTAGGAGAGAAGCTTGGCATCTTGATTGGTAGCTACACAAACGTTTTTGACCTACCGATAGCACCACTCTCGTTTACACTCTTTATAGTATCGATACTACAGGGTGTTAGCGCGGCAGCTATCATCTACTCAGTTAGAAGAGAGCGTCGAATGGGGAAGGGGGCATTTAAAAGCATGGGCGGCACAGGACTAACAGGTCTACTAGCAGCCTTCGGATTCGGGTGTGTGGCTTGTGGTACATCACTAGTAACACCAGTTTTAACCTACTTCTTTGCAACCTCATCGGTTGCACTAGCAAGCCAAATCGGACTCTACTCAATGCTCCTAGCCTTAGTAGCCTCACTTATAGGAACCTACTTAGCTGGATACAAGCTATCAGCCCGATTAGATGTCTAACCTCTAACTCAATCCGACCCTACTCCTTAAGGTAGATAGCTCCATCAAGCTGAGCCTCGGTTAGCCTGCCTACTCCAGACGGAACCACACCGACACCATCAAGTAGATCATCATCGACTACTCCATGAGAGTTAATAGCATTACGGCAAGCATTGAAAGCAACTCCATGACCCTGAAGGCTAGCTATCTCTTCACGAAACTCTGCATGCTCGCTCATTAAAAGAAATATACCTGGCCCATATGCCACCACTTCTATAGCTAACTCTAGTCCATTAAGGTCGTTTAGTAGGTTATTTAGGTGGGTTATTAAATCTTTCT
>CAYZJK010000010.1:0-21995 GCA_964479125.1 uncultured Candidatus Saccharibacteria bacterium | reverse complement strand
CAGCCTCGGCATAATCCCTGAAGCGTAACTGTATCCGCCAAAGAACATGACCTACTGTGAGACTTTAATATTTCAATAGCTTGTCTTACCTCAGGATTATCTGGAACATTACATAGACGACTACAATTAGAGCACATGAAGTAGTGGTGGGGGTCTAGGTTGATATCAAACCTCTCAGACTTATCTACAGTGCTAGGTGCACCTTTAATTACACCTCTCTCTTTTAGCCGCTCAGTAACTCGATGTACTGTCGTAATACTAACTTCGGGGTAAACCTGCTTAGCAATGTCTAAAATCTGGTCGTTGGTCGCATGCCTTAAGTGTTCTAAAGCTATGCAAACTATTTCCGTATACTTAGTTTCTCTTTCAGTAGTGGCTGCAATTTTCATTATGCTTTTATTGTAAATCATTTACAATAAAATTAAAAGCAGGTATGCTTGAGACTATGGGTAAGGAAAATAATATTTACAAAAAGATCGCTGGCAAGATATCCTGGGACTCAATCCTAGATAAAACAAAGCTCTCGCTTGCTGGCACTTTTAACGTAATTACTAGGTGGCAATATCTACTTATCGCCTTAACAGCAGTAGTAATATTTGGAACTATTTTAAGTATACTTTCGATTGGCTCGTTCGAACTACAACTCCTGACATCGAGCATTGCGCTATCGGCTAAGTTAGACATTGTATTTAGCGCTTTTTTAAGATTCTTAACTGACTATACATTTGTAGGAATACTGACATTAGTAACAGCTATCTTACAGGGAATAGTCATCTCGTTAATCACCTTCAATTTACTTGAACAACGCAAGCTCAACCAGAACAGCAAATCAGTTAGAAAAGAGGTGACAGGCTCAACAGTCGCATCCGTCATAGCTGGACTGAGTGCAGGATGTGCAACCTGCGGGGCGTCATTACTTATTCCGATCATTAGTCTACTATCAAGCTCTGCTGCTTTTATAAACTCAGCCCTGATCGCTATACCAATTCTCGCGATAGTGCTGCTAGCTTATAGCATCTGGAGTCTTGGACATACATCATTTATGTATTCAGGTTTTAAAAGTTAATTAGAAAGTTATTTCAAAGGAGGAGAATATGAGTAGAGTAGGATGGATAATCACCGGAGCAGTAGTACTGCTACTAGGAGCATTGTTTACATACAACAACGACAGCGAGCCTAGTCAGGCTGCGAACGCAGCGGTCGATGAGATTTGGTATGAAGAGATGACAAAGGGTGATAAGGATGCACCTAATAAGTTTGTATACTACACCGACATAGCGTGCCCGTTCTGCGCGAAGTTCCACAAGGCCTCATCACCTGAAACAGACTTTGACGAAGACTACATTGAATCAGGCAAGGTACATATGGAGATCAGGGTAACCGACTTACTGAGTAGTAATAATGAAAACTCAACCAGGGCAGGGGAGAGCGCTTACTGTGCAGCCGACCAAGATAAGTTCTTTGATTACTATGACACAATCGTCACAAAGTTTGACGATGACTATTTCAGCAAGAATATTGGCACATCGCCTGCATCACCTAAGATCCCCAAGCTTGAGGACGACTACTATCATGACGCCGCTAAAACTGCTGGCCTCAATTTCGATGAGTTCACTGAATGTCTAGATAGTGGAGAGAAGGCTAAGGATGTCCGAGATGCCACCAACAAGACAATCCCACTACTGCCGTATGGCCGAGGTGTACCTTACTTTGAAGTAAACGACTACAAGACTTCAGGCTTTGCGGGAGACTACGACACAGTTAAACAACTAATGATGGCTGGCCAGGTAAAGTAGGCTCCATCCCTCACTAAAAAGACCCCTAACATCGGGGTCTTTTTTGCTAACTAGCTAGACACTAGTAGTTTCGTTTGCGTCGACGTAGCTCAGCTACTTTAAGTTTAACCGCATGTCGATCCATTAGCTCGTGAGCCTTTTCGATCTCAACTTGGTCATCAGCATCTTCCTGCATCTTACGTGCACGCTCGATAGCAGCCTTGCTTTCGGACTCGACTACATCATCTGCAGTGTCAGCCTCGTCAACTAACACGCGAAGCCCGGTTTGATTAATCTCAATGACACCACCTGTAATACCGAAGTACTCTAGCTTATCATCTGAGTCATCCTTGTTGTACCGGACAGAAATCACACCCGGGGCCGCAACCGTAACGTATGGTTCGTGACCTGGAAAGACCGAAATCTCACCAGTAACCGTTGGAAGAGTTACTGAGTAAACAGTAGACTCTTCCTTAACGCCGAACATAGTTACTAGTCGAAAATCCATCATCTAACTACTCCTTTTCGTTAGCGGCTTTTTCAGATAGTGATCCATGAACCATGTAGAACCATCCTTCTGGCTTGTCGTCGTACTTACCAGCTAGAATGTCTTTTACATCTCGGATTGTGTCTTCAAGCTTAATATATACACCTGGGTTTCCAGTGAACTTCTCAGCAACATGGAATGGCTGAGCAAAGAATCGCTGCAGGCGTCGTGCTCGACTCACTGTCTGCTTCTGCTCATCAGAAAGCTCTTCCATACCTAGAATCGCGATGATGTCCTGTAGGTCCTTGTATTGCTGCAGGATCCTCTGAACTTCACGTGCAACCTGGTAGTGATCTTCACCAACTACTTCAGGGTCTAGGCTAGTAGATGTACTATCTAGAATATCTACCGCTGGGTAAATACCAATCTCAGTTAGAGCTCGGTTCATCACGATAGTCGCATCAAGGTGAGCGAAGGTTGTAGCTGGAGCAGGGTCAGTAAGGTCGTCTGCTGGAACGTAGACAGCCTGGAATGAAGTAATCGAACCATTCTTAGTAGAAGTAATTCGCTCCTGCAGAGCACCCATTTCCTGCTGTAGTGTAGGCTGGTAACCAACCGCACTTGGAAGGCGACCTAGTAGAGCTGAAACCTCAGCACCGGCCTGGGTGTATCGGTAGATGTTGTCGATAAATAGTAGAACGTCCTTACCTTCGTCTCGGAAAGTCTCAGCCATAGCTAGACCAGATAGAGCCACACGTAGACGTGCTCCTGGTGGCTCGTTCATCTGTCCGAAGACTAGAGATGTCTTATCAAGCACTCCAGCTTCTTCCATTTCGTAGTAAAGATCGTTACCTTCACGAGTACGCTCACCAACACCAGCGAAAACTGAGTTACCGCTGTGGTACTTAGCGATGTTGTTAATTAGCTCTGTAATAAGAACTGTCTTACCAACACCAGCACCCGCGAATAGACCAGCCTTACCACCCTTAGCCATTGGAGCGATTAGGTCGATAACCTTAATACCTGTTTCAAGAATTTCTGCCTTGTTAGCCTGCTCAGATAGGGCAGGGGCAGGTCGGTGAATTGGAGCTGTCTCACCCTTAGGAGCCGGCTTCTCGTCGATTGGCTCACCAACCACATTAAACATACGTCCTAGAGTATCTTTACCAACTGGAACGCGAATCGCGTCACCAGTAGCAACAACTTCATCACCACGCTTCATACCGTCTGTACCAGCCATAGCAATGGCACGTACAGTCCGCTCGTCAAGGTGCTGCGCTACTTCTAGAGTAACGACTTCCTTGCCGCGCTTTACTTCAAGAGCATCATAGATCGCTGGTAGGTCACCGGAGTTAAATTCAACATCAACAACAACACCAACTACCTGAATAATGCGCCCGAGATCTTCTTTCTTCGTCATATATTCTCCTTATTCTTTCATTGCTTCTACGCCACCAGAAATTTCAGCAAGCTCTTGAGTCACTGCGCCTTGGCGGGCTTTATTCATTGCAAGCGTTAAGTCATCAACTAGATCACTTGCGTTATCTGTCGCGTTCTTCATAGCCACCATACGCATACTGTGCTCGGAAGCACGTGCATCAAGTAATACTTGGAAAATCTGCGATTCGATTAAGCGGTAGGCAACTGCATCGAGCACCACCTTAGGACTTGGCTCATACTTAGCTTCGCTAACGTATTCGCTAACTGGCGTATAAGCATAGCCGGCTGGTAGTAATCGTTGTATCTTTACGTTTTGCTTAACAGCGTTTTCGAATTCAGTAAAGATTACATCCACTGCATCAACCTCGCCAGATGTAAACGCTTCAATAGCCGTGTTTACAATTGATCGAAGTTCACGAGCAAAGTCCCTATCTGGCACATTCTCGTAAGCCCCTTGTAGTTCAACACTCTTAAGACGTGACGCGAAACGAGTAGCCCTGCGTCCAACTGTAATAGTTAAATTCTCTATGCCCATGTTTTCGTCTTCACGAAGCTGACGAGCATATTCCCTAAAGATGTTGCTATTGTAGGCTCCAGCTAAACCTTTATCACTGGCTACAACGATAAACAAACGCTTCTTAACGTTTCGTTTTTCGAAGTACGGGTGATTATCGGTTACATTCTGTGAAGCTAGATAGGTCAAAAGCTGACTGGCCGCATTTGAGTATGGACCAGACGCCTTTGATGACTCTTGTGCTCGACGCATCTTACTCGCGGCTACCATTTCCATTGCACGAGTAATCTGTTTTGTGTTGTTAACAGATCGGATTCGTGACTTAAGTTGCCGGATTGATGCCATCTTATTCTCCCTCGTAACCTAGAGCAGCTGACTTAGCTGTCTTTGTTAGAAGATCTAGAACCTTATCGTCAGGCTTGCCACCTTCGTTAAGCTTCTGCATCTCCTTCTTAGAATCTTTCCAAAGCTTGAGTAGGTAAGCTTCACGAGCATCCTGAATCTTCTCAACTGGAATATTATCAAATGCACCTGATGAGATAGCGTGGATACTTGCTACCTGCTCCCAAACACTCATTGGAGAGTACTGAGGCTGCTTTAGAAGTTCAGTTAGCCTCTGACCACGTTCGATAGTAGCCTTAGTTTCAGCATCAAGGTCTGAACCGAACTGTGCGAAGCTGGCTAATTCTCGGAACTGAGAAAGACCAAGCTTTAGGTTACCAGATACGCTCTTAACTGCCTTAGTCTGAGCTGCACCACCAACACGGCTAACAGATAGGCCGGCTGAGATTGCAGGACGAATACCTTGGTAGAACAGGTCGGTTTCCATGAAAATCTGACCGTCAGTAATTGAGATAACGTTAGTTGGAATATATGCAGAGATATCTCCAGCTGCTGTCTCAATAATAGGTAGAGCGGTTAAGCTACCACCGCCTAAAGCGTCACTTAGCTTAGCTGATCGCTCCAAGAGGCGAGAGTGTAGGTAGAAAACGTCACCCGGGTAAGCTTCACGTCCTGGAGGTCGGCGAAGAAGTAGTGACATCTGCCTATATGCTACCGCATGCTTAGTTAGATCGTCATAAATCATTAATGCGTGCTGAGAGTTATCTCGGAAGTATTCTCCCATAGCAGTCGCAGCGTATGGCGCTAGGTAAAGTAGGGAAGCGGTATCAGCTGGGCTAGTTGCCACGATGATAGTTTGCTCCATTACACCTTCAGCCTTAAGTCGCTCAACTAATCGAGCAATCTTAGATAGTTTCTGACCAATTGCTACGTAGACATTGATAACACCAGTCTTCTGTCGAGCCTGGTTAATCATAGTGTCGATTGCAATTGCAGTCTTACCAGTCTGACGGTCACCAATAATTAGCTCACGCTGACCACGTCCGATTGGGAACATAGCATCGATGCTAGTGATACCAGTCATTAGAGGCTCATGAACAGACTTTCGTCCCATCACGCCAATTGCTGGTCGCTCAACTAGACCGCGCTTGTCAGTCTTAATTGGCTCACCACCATCAAGTGGTCGTCCTAGCGGGTCAACTACACGACCAAGAAGCTCTTCACCAACTGGAACAGTTAGTAATTCACCCTTAAGTCGGACAGTAGATCCTGCTTTAACATAATTTTCGTCGCCTAAGATAACCGCACCAATCTCATCTTCCATGAGGTTTAGAGCGAAAGCTTCAACGACACCTTTGTCTGATTCGATCTCAAGCATCTCACTGTAGCCGGCATTACGCAGACCGTGAATCCACGCTACGCCGTCACCGACACGAATAACGATACCAGCATCCTCGAGGCCTTCATGCACTTCAAGGTTGGTAATCGCATTGCGCAGATCTTGAGAAAGTTCAGTTACTGATATTTCAGCCATAAATCCCTTCCTTGCTTACTTTTTGAGTTGTTTAAGTTGCTGTAGCGCGCCACTGATACTGGTATCTAGTGTCTTGGTAGGGGTAGTGATATACGCACCTCCAATTAGCGTCTTGTCCTCGGTATGCCTAATCTCGACATCTTTAGCACCTGAAAGCTTCTTAATCTGCTTTTCAAGTTCTTTAGCGAGAGAGTCTGTTAGAGGTCTAGCGGTTCTAACGTCAGCGATGACGTGACCGCGTGCCTCTAGTTCGGTCTCTATATCGCGCACCACGAGCGGCAGCGTTCGAACCTTGTTGGTGTCGATCAAATAAGCCGCTACCTGACGCAGGACATTTTTATCACCAGCTAGAATTCTGTCGGCTGCATAGATTGCTAGTTTGCGTCGCGATATTTTCTGAGCCATACCTACTTACTAGCCTCCTTGAGTGAGGCCTTGATTGAAGCTTCGTCAATCTCAGCAGTGACCTTATGCGACACAACGTTCTCAGCTACACGTGCAACTAAATCAATAGTCTCGTTGTACAGCTCTTTCTTCGCCCGATTGGTCTCTTTTCGAATATCTTCTTGAGCTGCTGCGAGAATGCTATCAGCCTTCTCTTTAGCTCGCTGCTCTGAAGTGGTCACGATGTCAGTTGCCTGATCTTTAGCGCTATTAACAATTTCAGCTGCTTCAGATCGTGCCTGCTTCATCATGGCTGCAATTTCTTCTTGAGCAGTATCAGCTCGAGACATCGCCTCTTCAGCCGCCTTTTGCCCTTCAGCAATTTTCTTTTCGCGATCCTCAACACTTTTAATAACTGTTGGGAAAACAAACTTCTGCAGAAGGAATAGAAGAATCAGGAAAGCAATGACTTGATAAAGTAGCATCATCCAGTCAATGCCAAGAGACGCAAACAGGTCCGAATTCTCGCTCACAGTGTTAGCGACAAGGGTTGTAGTTTGCATCATTGTTTCGTTCGCCTACCTATTAACCTTAAAGTACCTTAACTAGGATAGCTACAACGAAGCCGATAATAGCTAGGGCATCGATGAATGCGATACCTAGAACCATTAGAGTTCGGATTTCGTTGATCTTTTCTGGGTTTCGGCCAGCCGCGTTCATTGCAGCCATACCAACCATACCTGCACCAATTGCAGCAGCGAATGCTGAGATAGCGTATGTTAAACCAAATGCGAGTGATTCCATTGTAATATTTCTCCTTTAATTACTTAACTGTATACTCGTTTCGCATCATCTCCTCCTAGAGATTTATCATCAGAAGGGGAGAGATCAGAATCAGACTGGCCACCATGGCCGTGGACAGCAACGCCTAGGGAAATGAAGACAGTAGTAAGCATGAAGAATACAAATGCCTGGACGCCGCCAATAAACAACTCAAACACCATTACCGGAAGCATTGCTACTGAAGCAAAGTATGCGGCAATGAAACCAACAACAACTAGCAGAACTTCGCCGGCAAACACGTTACCGAAAAGACGCAGAGAAAGAGCAAGTAAGCGAGAGAACTCAGAGATCAACTCTAGAATACCCTCAAAGGCACCGATAGGATCTTTAAAAGGATTCTTAAAGTATCGTCCTAAGTTACCGAAGAAGCCATGAGTGATAGCTGCATAAACTTGAACCATCACCATAGTTACAATCGCTAGAGCAAAGGTGACGTTAAGGTCAGCTAGCATACCTCGGAAGACTGGAATACCATCAGCAGTAGTAATAGTACCGATACCAGGTAGAACCCCCATCCAGTAGTTAATGATAATGAAGAAGAAGATAGTAATCGCTAGTGGAGCAACCCGCTTGGCTAGCTCTTCATCAGGGATAACTGACTTGACAGTATTGTAAAGCATTTCAAACACCCAGTAGATAGCACCGCCGAATGCGCCGCGCTTTTCAGCTGTCGCAGCTTTCTTTAGTGCAAAGAAGAACCAAAGTACGAGAACTAAGCCAATTAACCCAGTCAGGAAGGAGTTAGTTACTACAAATGAACCTATTTGGAATAATGGTTCGGCCTTAATCTCAATGTGTGGCCCTGCAGCCGCAATAACTGGAATCACTTCTTATCTTGCTCCTGATTAGTCATATTTGTAATTTTCTTCAGCTGGATCGCAACTAGCCCGAACGATGAGATTACACCGATCGCTAAACCTATTACAGTTGCAGTAGGCTGAGTGTTGAAACCTGCGTCAATGCCGTACCCTATAAGTGTGAATAAAACTACTGGGACAAACATGCGCCAAGTTGTGTCTAGAAGAGTGCCCAGTATAATGTGCGCATTGTCGGCTCCACCACCTTGGGATGTATTCTTCTCAGACTTCATGTACACTAGTACTGTATCATAAATCCAACAATTCTGACAACTGTCAAATAACACACATTACATGCCCCGAAAAAATCGCACACCAAAACATATACCTTTTAAACAAACCTTCTCGTCATCGGGCAAAACTCGTTATAAAAGCAAGAAAGCTGCTGAATCTGCAGCCGAGCATATCATGCTCATGGATATGAAGATTGAAATAACCGTCTATCAAGACATGGACGGTGGCTGGTACCTAACCAGTAAAAAGATTAAACAAAGAAAAACCGCCTAAATGGGCGGTATAATCTTTCTCAACTATAGCTATAAATTATCGTGAGCGACCAGTTTCCTGGATGAAGGTGTGAGCATGACCCCTAGCACCACCACGACCAGTTCGACCAATACGGTGAACGTAGTCTTCGTATGTTTGAGGCGTGTCGAAGTTAATTACGTGAGTAACGTTCGGAATATCTAGTCCACGTGCCGCTACGTCAGTAGCAACCATCACTCGAGCCTGATTTCGTTTAAACTTATTAAGCGCTGCCTGCCTCTGAGACTGAGACTTATTGCCATGAATCACAACTGACGGGATGCCAGTATTAGTCAGGTGATCGCCTAAGCGCTGTACGCCAAACTTAGTTTCACCAAAGACTAATACCTTCTCGTAAGACTCACCATTTAGTAGCTCAACTAGAGTCTCTAGCTTATGTTCCTTGCTGTTGTAGTTGATAACATCCTGCTCAACATGATCGCTAGTCTCACCGCTTCTAACAGAAACTGTAACTGGGTCAGTTAAGAACTGTTCGGTTAGCTTCTTGATCTCAGGAGTAATAGTAGCTGAGAAGAATAGAGTCTGACGCTGCTTAGGAACCTGGTTAACAATCTTCTGGATGTCCGGCAGGAAGCCCATGTCTAGCATTCGATCAGCTTCGTCTAGAACTAAGACTGTAATATCTTTTAGCTTAAGAACACGTCGTTCAATTAAATCGTTAATTCGACCTGGAGTACCAATGATGAAGTGTGGTCGCCTCTTAAGGTCACGGATCTGCCTGTCAATGTTCATACCACCAACTAGTAGGGTAGAGTAGATATTCATTCCCTTAGAAAAAGCCCTAAACTCATCCTGAATCTGCACTGCAAGTTCACGAGTTGGAGCCATTACTAATACACTTGGACGTAGGTTTATACCACTAATCCGCTCTAGTGTAGGAAGTAGGAAGGCAGCTGTCTTACCAGTACCAGTATTAGCTAGGCCAATAACATCCTTGCCATTAATAATCTCTGGAATAGCCTGGTCTTGGATTGGACTAGGCATAACGAAGCCCTTCTGAGCAATATTAGCTTGCAACTCTGCACCAAACGGGAAGTCTTTAAAAGCATGAGTTGCTTCATACACTTCCTCCTCAGCTAGAGGAGTAGCCTTGTTAATAAACTTACTTGGGTCGATATACTTCTTGAAGCGACCTGCGCCACCTGAACGTCCACCACCAGCTCGATTACGACCGCCATAAGCGCGTCGGCCACCCTTAGAGTGGGCATTATTATAAGATCGTCCGTGAGTAGGACGTGACTGTCGTCGTTGATCTGACATGAAAAACCTTTCTTCTGTCTTTTATATATGATTGCGATCGAAACTTTGGCGCCCAAAAATATATAAAAGTGAGGCGGCTTTGTTAAATAGATAAACTCCAAGTGTCACTAGAGAGGAAAAACTATTTGTTTTCGTTAGCAATTCCTCTATTATAACATGTTTCTAAAGAAATAAAAAGACTAAACCGTATATACAATTAGATAAGCGAACATTAAGCAACTTAAATTGCCGCCAACCCCTTAGTGGGATACAATCTTAAGCATATACATCTAACCCGAAAGACTGTTCATGTCGACAGATAATAAAAACTCAACCAATCAACAGTTGGACTCTATCCAGACTAAATCCAAAAGACTAAACAGGCGGAAACTAACTGCCATTCTGTTAATTGCATCTCCAGTCATAATGGTTCTATTGCTTATACTAGCGACCAGTCTTTTAAGGCTATTCAACGAAAGAAGCATCTGGACCGACGCCATTATCGCCTTCATGTATGTCGTCCACACAGGTACACTTCTCTCAATCCCTAGTTTTGTAGCTGGCATACTCCTCCTAGTCTTCAAGAGAAGTAAATAAACTCAAGTAAAAGCCCCTCTATAAACGGGGTTTGAGTTTTGTTAAGTGACTATCACAATCCTTCCTGGGATGAATTTAACAAATTCCTCCCATATCGGTTCGTAGTGAAGTAGGAAATTATAGGCGTCGATTGTTGTCAGTAGACCTATATCCTTTGGCTTAACCTCGATTGGACGATTTCTCACCTCGGCAGACAGATGCGTGAACCAGTCTTTAATGCGAGCGATCCGTCTCCTATCACGCTCAATAAACTGAGAGTTATACACTACGTAGCTGAAGATCTCAGCCTGTAGTCTCGTTACCTGCTCTTTGCGACCATCTCCATGATCTACCATGAAGTTGGTAACAAGCTTATCGGTCTGAGGCTCCCACACGGTGGCTTTGTAAAACAACTTAAGCTTTGACCTAGCTAGACCAGCCTCAGCGCTTTCATGTTCACCAACCTTAGTAAGATGCACTATGGTTTTAGATATTCTAACCTGCTGACCGTAGTCTATCCGACTGCTTTCAATCCGTCCCTTATTGGTCAGACCTTTAAAGTAGATTGGCTCAATCTCCTCACGGGTGATAAGTGAACCATAATGACGAACTGTCAGCCATGAACCCAACTTAACGTACTCTACCTGCATCTGAAAGCATCCTCTCAGAAATAGTTTCCGATAAACTAACCTCTAGACAAGCACTGCATCATAATATAACATTTTTTAACACTGTCAAAACAAGCAAGACAGGGGAAGTATTTGAGGTAAATAAAAACCCCGCATAACTGCAGGGCTTTTTATTTCGTTCTTAGGACAAACTACCAGCTGCGCTGGCGGAATGAACCGTTACCACCACCATTGCGATCATCGCGGCGTGGTCGGTCAGAACGTTCTTCGCGAGGACGAGCTTCGTTGACGTTGATTGCTCGGCCGTCAAGCTCTTTGCCGTCTAGTTCTGCGATAGCTTTTTGATTGTTTGATTCATCCTCAAACTCAACAAAGCCAAAGCCCCTTGAACGACCTGTCTCACGATCGGTAACAACCTTAGCGCTAGCGACTGTGCCGATTTGAGCGAAATGCTCACGTAGGCTGTCATCGTTAGTTGTATACGCTAGGTTACCGATAAATAGATTCTTTTTCATGTGTATTCGATACCTTTTCTTAACATCTTTCCAATTCGACCGAAAGACGATAATTGCGGTATCTCACATAGAGAGTAAGCAAATAGCGCGCTTTACTTTGGACACTTCTTACTATACAAGGTTTCAGTTGAAATGTCTACTAGTTTCTACGGTTGCCACGTACTGGTCTCAGCAATACAACCTGAGCTACATCTTCACGCTCACCGGAAAGATTTAATTCTTCAGCTCGACGACTAAGGTAGTTATCGTTCAGTACTTCGCTAGCTTTATCCTCCGACATCGCCAACACCTCTTCAATAAGCTCTTCAAATCCTTCAATCACATCCGTAATAGCTGACATATCATTGCCGTATTCTTTAAGATTAACCTGAGCCTGCTCAAAAGCTCTAAAAATTAGACCAGTCTTAGCGCTACTGATGTCATTTTCGTTGAATACTTTATTCATACGAGCATTCAGACTCACTAGGGGAGAGCTTAGTTCAGTTGTTTCTGACTCCCGACGCAAGCTATCAGTTTCTTCGCGCTCAATCAGCATTGCATCTCTAGCCTCTATAACAATATCTTCATCTAAGTAGCTAATACTACTTAAAGTATCGTATAGCTTATTCAGCTCCTCAATCATTGCCTTGTCGCGATCTTCACCACTAGACATTTGATCATAAATTTCAGACAGGTACTCCAGCCGATCATAGAACTCCAGCTTAGCCAGCTCTCGTTTTGCATCAGAGAAATCCTCCTGCTCAATAAAAGACTTTAATATATTATTCATCTCAATTGCTGGTGTAGTAACTTCAATTACGTCAGGGCTTTTACGCGAATTGTAATTGAGCGCTTTATTATGAAACCTCATTTGCACTATCATACCATAAAAGAGAGATAATGTAAAGCATATACGGGTTAGTAAAAACCCCACACTGGCTGCGTGGGGTATGCAATTAGACATCATCTACCACCTATAATCTGGCGCTTTGAACAGCAAAGCTGACTTTTTAGCATCTCATCAACCATAACGCCCATAATCATTCGGTTGTTTATAGCAGCTACAGCCTTAAACCTAGCCCGAACACTATTCAGAGACCGATCTCGTGCGACCCTGTCAATTAGCTCCTTATTTATCATATAAAGATCAAGTGGCAGAGTTATATGAGTCAATAAATCTACGACCTGATTAACCTCGCCGAGCTCTGGCATAGTCTTGGTCCGAAAGTAATGAACTTCAGATAGATGACGGTATTTCCTGGAAGGTACAATCTCCATGACTCCTCCTCAGATAGAGACAGGTACGATAGTAGGCCTACTGTATAATTTTTATTAGATATGTAAATAAAGTAAAACCCCACACCAAAGTGTGGGGTAGTGGACAGAAGTAGGAAGACTTGAGTCGGGCAGAGTTTAGCTCTACTGAATCTCAAACACCTGGCAACCCTTGCGATGAAGAGCATCTACCAACTTCACACCAAGAGGGCGCATAGTTTCAGGCTTTGCCGGATGAGCAAACTGACCATGTCGCTCAAGATACTTAACAGTATTAGGCGAGAAGAAGATTACCGGCCTGCGACGCCTGAGGATATCATCAACACCGACATCATCATGCATCCTACCGACAAGCTTGTCACCAACAGGTACACTGACGACCAGCTCCTTTACCACGCCTTCAGGACTGATTTTCATCAAATCCATCAGCAGAGCAAATGTCAGCCAGCCAACCTGAGGCTCGAACGCAAACTCAATCATGTCATCAGCCAGAAACTCGATCGACAATTTGTCGAGTAGTGCTTCATAACCACCGTTCTCGAACCTGCCCGCCTCCCAGTCGACAATATAGTCGTCGCTGAAGAAAGCATTGGAAGCCTTACGAATCGCCTTACTGCGCCGGTAGTTGATATTCTCAAAGCCCATATTCTCGAGCTGTCGACGGGTATTACCGTCAGTTGGATCAACATCGAACATGAGCTTATTAAGCTCAGTCAACAATTCATACTTCTGTGAAAGTGCAGTCTCCATGACGGATCCTTTCTCTAGAGGGGACATATTCCGTACGAGACATGTATACAATAACATGTTTGTATGTTTTTACAAATAGGCTTAGAGTGTTAAAAACCCCGCCATTTCAGCGGGGATGCATCTTTCTCATCTAACGAGAATCATGACTGTACTCTCCTTCAGTCTCATCGAGAAACCTTATACGGATCAGTCCTGCTACTAGACTCACAAAACCAGCCACAACCGAGAGAAAGAGAGTCAACTCCCAGACATCTAGCAACCTAACTGGCTTGAAGCCATAGAGAGGGACACCAAATTCATTCCATCCCAGCCAGATTAACGTAGAGAGTCCAGTGACCAGAACTACGTACACAAACAGCTGCCAGAGAAGAAGCGCCTCGATAGCGATATTACTAGTCTTAGGAGGATCGAAATTAAACATGCCTATTCCTTACTTAACTACAGGGGAGCGTTAACTTCCATTGAAACTATACAACACCCACTAGGCATGTCAATATAAAGAAAAACCCACTCCATAGAGTGGGTGAGTGGTCATGGCGATGAAAGCTCCAGTGCTTTATTTAAAAGCGATACTCCGTAAGCCTTATTGAGGTTCACAGGACTCATACTTACAGCCAGAGGAAATGGACACTGATAAGGGGACAGCTTTACGTTCACTTCAAGCTCTTCATGGAGCAACTGAGCGTTATCAACTCCTTCAGAGAAGTCTGCCCTGTAAAAGAGTAGTCTCTTTTTACCGCGCTGAGTGTCGTAGCTGCTAAACAGCAGGATCATTACTTCACTTGGATTAGCGGGACTAATCTGGATTACTCCTTCAAGCGGCATAGAGGAACGAACCAAGAGGCGATATACATCCATGTTATCCAGATGCATCTTTTTAAGAATCTCCTCCAGCTGAATGAGGGTTTCATGCTGAATCATCTTAAAGCGATTCGGATCATCTCCGAAAACCCTACCTAGAGAGGACTTCAGAACTTCTGAGACACCTGCGATAGACATAATTTCTCCTAAATGTAAGGTACGCGTAACTGACCAATAAATACTATAGTATAATTTCAATAATTGTCAAAGCCACCATTCAGAGTATCAGTTACATTTTAGGATATACTTATAGCATTAATATTCTAAGGACATAGGTAAATGAAGTTGTCAAAAGCAAACAAAGGTTCAATATGGGGAAGTATGACTGTACTTCTAGTTACAATAATCGCATGCGCAACCATCATATACAGCGTCACACTAGTAACAGAGACCCAGAAGGAAGTATCAAGAGTTAACTCTAGAGCACTTAAGGAATCCTCTAAAAACATCATGCTAGGAATGAAAGAGTCTGGAAGACTGCTTGGCAGTGGTCACTGTAAAGCTGCCGGCGGAGTCTGGTGTTAAGTATGACGTATGCTCTGGTAATATTAGCAGTAACTTTAGCTGGGTTCGCAATCTCTACGATTCCTAGTAAATATAAAATCAAAGAATGGATGGTAATTCTGCCAGTATCAATACTGCTTCTATCTTTTATCATCTGGCTCCTAGCTTTCTCTCCATACAAGCTGGAAGAAGAAAACACAACAATCTCTAGTCAGCTAATCGACATCAAGTACCGAGACAGCCAGGTTGATGTAGGTCAAGAAAGATTCTCACACCTCAGCAGTAATGACGACACCTTGAAAGAGGCATGGTATGACAGCAGTAATGAATACCTAATCATCAACCTTGGTGGAACTAACTATCACTACTGCGAAGCTCCTGATAAAATTTGGTCAGAGTTAAAGTCTAGCAACTCGCACTATCGCTACTACACTAATAACATTAGAGGAGACTATGACTGCCGTTACAACTACATGCCCACCTATTAATAACTAGGCCTTAAAACCACACTTATTTCCCTTATGTTATAATAAGCAGTGAAAGTAATGGAGGAGTTACAACACATGAGCGAAACTAATAACTCAAAGGTTATTGTATACAGCACATCTTGGTGCGCATTCTGTAATACTGAAAAGCAATGGCTAGATAAGCTAGGTGTAGAATACGAAGCTAAAGACATCGAAGCAGACAAAGCAGCTCACGATGAGCTAATGGAAAAAATCGGCGGAAATTTCCAGGGAGTACCTGTAACAGACATCGCCGGTGAAGTAATACTAGGATTCGACCGTCCTAAACTAGAGTCAGCTCTACGTGAGAAAGAAATTCTAAAGAGCTAATCAAAAAAGCTTTAGAAAAAATACCACCCCGACACGAGGGTGGTATTTTTATTGATAAAAACCTACTTAATTACCGACACAGGGGACTTTAACTCTCTACTTGGCCCCCACCATAACTACATCAGCCTTAAGAGATTTCCTAAAGTAAGAGTCGTGAGAAACAAACAGTACAGCACCGGTGTACTTAGAAAGAGCATTCTCAAGCTCTTCAATACTAGGTAAATCTAGGTGGTTGGTCGGCTCATCTAAAATCAATAGTTGCGGCTCGCTAGCTAGCATTGAGATAATTTGGAAGCGGGCTTTTTGCCCACCACTTAAGCGGGAGAGGGGGGTCTTGCGGTCTCCTTCTGTAAACAAGTAGTCGCTCAGAAGATTACGAATCTTAGTATCGCTAATCGCTAGATCTCGATCTAAATACATCTTTTCGATAGCCTCATCTAGCGGCAGATTGATGTAAGTTTCGTGAATCTCTTGATGATATAAACCGATGCGAACCTGCTTATCTAAAAATAGCTCACCGCGAACTACCTGAGGTGCACCCTCGCTGCCTAACAAGGCTTTTATCACCGAACTCTTACCAGCACCATTGCGACCCCTAATTTCAAGTCGTTCACGCTCGTTAAGAATAAAGCTAACCCCCTCGACAACTGTCTTGTCACCGTAAGCTAGAGTCAGGTCATCAACTCGGGCTAGCAGGTGAGTGGAGCGACTATCATTCTCCTTCACGTTCATCTTAATGTTCTTAGCTTTAAACTTCTGGTAGCGATCAGCACTCTTGTAATCTAGTGCATCAACTGATGACCGATCAATCCAGAACGATGGCTTCTCCATCTGCTTAAGCTCGTTAAGTTCTTCACGAGACTGCTGCTCGAGGCGCTTAAACTTTTGAATTGTACTTGGGTTACGAGATTTTTCCTTAAGCCTCTGGTAATCTAGTACCTTTGTTTCAAGGTTCTTGATGCGCTTCTCGATCTGCTCGAAATCAGACATGCCAGTCGCAGTCTTAGTAGCGTTTTGCTTTAAATAAGCATCATAATTACCGTTGTAGGTGTGCATTACGCCATCTTTTAATTCAACAATTCGATCGACGTGCTCTAATACGTCACGGTCGTGAGTAATAACCAGCATTGCCTCTGGCGCTGTTTTCATCCAAGATACAAACTGCTCTTTAGCGACATAGTCCATGTGGTTGGTAGGCTCGTCAATTAGAGCTAGGTCAGCATTAGCATGCATCACTTTAATAACCTCAACTAAACGCTTCTGACCACCGCTTAGCTGACTCATAGCCTTATCAATTGCATCTTCAAGCTGAAAAGCCTTCATCTCTTCCTTGACCTTATCTTCTATGTGGTAATAGCCAAGCGTATTGAACTTATCCAAGGCTTGAGAAAACTCTTCAATTTTCTTGATGTCATCACCCATGGTTTCAGGGTATGTATTAATAATGTGCTGCAGCTTTTCGTATTCCGGTAGTCCATTTAAGATATAACCGAGCACTGGCACATCTTTAAGACCAATATGCTCCTGGGCGGTTTTAGTAACCACTGAACCACGGCGAAAAATAACGTCACCTGAATAGTCCTTATCAGTCCCGGCTAGAATGCCAAACAGAGTAGACTTACCAGCACCATTACGCCCAACTACTCCAACTTTTTCTTTAGCGCCAACAGTAAACTTAACATCTTTCATTAAAGACTTATTACCAAAAGATTTCTCTGTAATAACTACATCTAGTACTGTAGACACTATTCCTCCTCGCTCTCGTCTTCAGCCTGCAGTTTAGCCCGGGCTTCATCCCGTCTTTTTATTAGTCTTTTATATAGAGAAATCTGCTTAGCGACTTGCTTCTTTTCACTAAACTTTCGAGCTAGGCGCTTACTTTCCTTACTGAAGCTAGTCTGCTTATCTGGATCACTTAGAATTGCCAGAACCTTATTAGCAAAATCCTCAGGCTCGTTTTCAGCTACAAAGCCGTTCACGCCCTCTTCTAAAATCTCAGTTACAAACTCATCAACTATCACTAGCGGACAGCCAGCCAAGGCTGCTTCGTGAAGAACCAACCCTTGAGTGTCAGTCACAGATGGGAATAGGAAAGCTTTGAGTTGCTGATAAACTCTAGCGAGCTCATCTCGAGGCATCCGGCCAGCAAAAATAACCTTATCATGAAGATTCTTTTCAATCACTAGCTCTTCTAGAGTTTCACGGTAATCAAAGTCACCTACTAGAAGCAACTTAGCATTCGGCTGCCCTTCTACAATTTTAGGTAGCGCATCAATAATTAAATCGAGATTCTTCTCAGCTCCGAGCCGGCCAACATAGCCAATTAGCACATCATCCTCTTTGATACCCCAAGTATCATTAAACTCTTTCATCTGAGCCTTAGTAGCTCGAGGTAAGGCGTTAACACCAGTTGGCATCAATTCAACGTCATAAGTGTATTGATCATTCTGCCACTCATATAACTGCTTCTGACTCTTACGAGATAGTGCAATTACGGTATCGCACCGGCTATAAAGCAGAGCAATTGAACGCTCAACAATATCTCGATTCCAAACCGTTGTACCTTTTCTAGGCTTGTAGAGTGAAAGTAGCGTCTTCACATCTTCACCCTTAAATTTCACTGTGAAGGGTAGAGTAGTGGCAAACAAAAGTAAGCCCGGTAGAACCTGAGGGTAGTGATCAACGTACTGATAAAGATCGGTTGAGTGCTGACCGACTAAAACTGCGTTAGTTCTCTCAGCGGCATACACAGCCATAATTCCAACCTGGAAAGGCGTAAAGAAATGTAACACATCTAAATCAAGCTTCTTAATCTTCTGTAGCACCACCCTTGGAATAAAGGCTGATAGGCGGTGGTCATCAAAAATACCAGTCGGAACACTTGGAAATCGAATAATCGCAGGGTCGTCTCGATCAAAATGCTCGCTCTTGCCGCTAGGGCAAAAGACATACACCTCATGACCTGCCGCTTCAAGCTCACGCCGTGTGATATCAACTACAGCCACAATCCCGTTCGTAGACGGGTGATAAGTGTCTGTAAATAATCCTATACGCATTTATAATTCCTCATTCTGACACAGCTTATCATAAGCCTCTAGTAAAGTTTTAACGGCCGTCTGACTGTCATACTTTCTAGCAATAGCCTTAGAATTCTCAACTGCTTTTTTATACTGCTCTGGGTCAGTTAGTATTTCTTTGATTTTTTGGCTAAAATCTTCGGCCGTATTACCAAACTCTGCATACGGCGCAAATGTGTCGGCATAATCTGGAATATCTCGCAGAAAGACCGGCTTATTAGCTGCGGCTGCCTCGACAACCACTAGACCAAATGTCTCCTGATCTGAAGGAAGAAAGAATAGGTCCGACATAGAATAGTATACAGGCATATCCTCAAGTGGCACCACGTCCGTAAAGGTAACATTAGCTGGACTCTCATCCATAATGCGCTTCATCGTCTTATACTCAGCTCCGAGCTGCTTGAACGGAATACCACCAACCCAGATGAAATGAACATCCGGCATAGTCCTAGCTACATCCAGAAACATATCAATTCGCTTACGAGGTTGCACCTGACCTGAACCCATCACAACCTTAACACCGTCAGCTATATTTAGTTTCTTTCTTAGCTTCTTCACCTCACTAGCTGACACCGAGCGGTAAACACTAGTATCAATCGCACTATATATAACATCAATCGGCGAAGACACCTTCATATCCTGAAGCGCTCGAGCTGTCTCAGGGGAGACTGCAATTACAAGATCGGCTCGATTATAAAACCACTTGAGATAAATATGAGCTAGACCCTTCCAGTAACGAGCACCTTTAAGAGACCCGACAAGAGAGTCTGGAATAATGTGAGCTGACACAACTTTTTTAACTCCAGGCTGGAATAGACGGGGAAGTGTTCTTAGGCCTACCGTGTGAATATGTGTCACATCAACTGGAGTCCAGCTGTAATAATCTCCAGTCGTAACTTTAATATTAGGCACTTTCTTCAGCGCTCTAACCATCTCAACATAAGCCGTATGAACACCATGCCCCTGGACTGATATCTCACTTTCAGAAATTACATGGACTTTACTTACAGGCATAAGGATTTAGTAGATTACTTTCTTACTCAACCGAAATTCTAGTTCCGACCGGTTCGCCACGTGAGGCTTTTACGATGTTATCTTCGTTTAGTAGCTTACATACGATAATAGATTGATCATGATCATCAGCTAGAGCAATCGCTGCCTTATCCATTACCTTAATGTCAGGACGCTCAACTGCTTCTTGCAGACTAAGTGACTCATACCTAGCCGCATCTTCATATTGATTTGGATCCTTATCATAAACACCATCAACCTTAGTGGCTTTGATAATAACGTCACAATCTAACTCAAGCGCGAGACTGACTGCGGCTGTATCAGTTGTAAGATAAGGTCGTCCGATACCGCCAGCTACAATTACAACTCGTCCCTTATTTAGATGAGATAGAGCTCGGCGGTGGGTAAACTGATCCGCCACTTGGTCAGACTTAATATTGGTTAAAGCTTGAGCTGGCACACCTTCGGCGTTAAAGACGTCCGCTAGAGCAAGCGCATTCATCATAGTTGCTAGCATACCGATATTGTCAGCTGTCACGCGTTGCACGCCGCCTTTAGCTAGCTGTGCACCACGGGCGTAGTTACCGCCACCAATCATAATAATTACTTCAATACCTTCGATAAGGACTTTGTTAACTTCACTAGCGATCCAGGCAGCTCGCTCAGAGTCGAAACCACTCTCGAACTGACCTTGAAGCTGTTCACCTGATAGCTTCAGCAATATTCGGTTGTACATATCTATAAGTATACCATCTCAAACGCCTGGCTTTGATATACTTAAATCAATGAGCAATAAGAAGCCAGCCAATAACAATGCAATCAGTAACCGCCGTGCGCATTTTGACTACCATCTTTCTGACGAACTGACAGTCGGCATTGTTTTATCTGGTCAGGCCACAAGAGCAGCTAGGGAAGGGCACGTTCAGTTGCGTGGCTCTTACGTTGGTATCGATAAGGGTGAACTTTGGCTATACAACGCTAGCTTCAGCCTAAAGAATAATGAAAAGAACTCTACAGAAACATTTACCGTCGACACCACCCCAAAGAAGCTCCTTGCTAAAAAACGAGAGATTGAGAAGCTAGGGGAGTCTAAAGAAAAAGGCTACACAATTCTACCTGTCAAAATGCTTAACCGAGGACGATACATCAAACTAGTCATTGCACTCGGTAAAGGCAAGAAGCTTCACGACAAGCGTGAGACCATCAAACGACGCGATCAAGAGCGCGATACTCAACGCACGTTGAAGCGTTACTAGCCTTAAATTAGCACTAGCTTTATTTGACAACATACATAAATTATTCTAATGTATTAATGCGTTAGCATTAGTCTAACTGCACTTTGACATGTAAATCAGCACGAGATGAGATATGTATATATTTTCATTTAGGTATGTACTTACCTCATCTTGTGTTTATAGGAAAAACACACTTTCGCTTAGCGAAACTGGCACCACACGCCAAAGATTGAGGAGAAAGTTTTCACCATGGGTGACTACTACACAGCAATGCTTAGCGACCCGATGCCTCCTGTGGGGCTCAAACGACTCGACAAGATCAAAAAAGACCGAGAAGCACTCTCCGGTATCACCAACCCGATCCAAAGCCCGCTTCACGAAGACGCGCTTACGCTTGAAGACATCAAGCCTGGGCTGGTAGTTGAACTTCGTAACAAGAACATCAAACCCTTCGCCACTGCAGTAATCTCCTCCTTTCCGTTCAGGGAAGATAACGACCCTCAGAAGCCGCTCCAGGCTACACTCAAAACCATGTCGCCTGACGGCGACTACACCTTCTCGAACGTTCTACTGTCCGAGATCGGAGTGGTACCAGACCTGGAAGAAAATCTCTGGGACGCCACTCACTACACCCTGAAAGCAAGAACCCAGTAACGCAAGGCATAGACAAGTGAATTAAATCAAAGATTCACGTCTGTCGTGAAGTTTTTCTTATGATTGATTTACTTGTCTTTCGCTCCATAAATGTGAATTTATGCTGATGAGTCCAAAAGGCCGAAAGCGAAA
>CAYZJK010000009.1:2758-25651 GCA_964479125.1 uncultured Candidatus Saccharibacteria bacterium | reverse complement strand
CTTATGGAAGGTTTTGGCTTGCCAGGTCTAGAAGCTATGCAATATGACATTCCAGTCGTCTCAAGCAACGCCAGCTGCCTTCCAGAGGTGTATGGTGACGCCGCTCACTATTTTAACCCCTATGACACTAGTGCTATGGCTAGCGCTATCAATGAAGTAATCACCGACAGCAAGCTACGCAATAAGCTAATCTCCAATGGCAAGAAGCAGCGCGCTAAGTATTCCTGGGAGAAGATGGCTAAAGAAACCCATCAAGGATATATGGCGGTATTAGAAGCAAAAAGTTCGTAGGTAGTCTACGAACTTTTTTGTGAGATGATTAGCACTCGGTCGCGACCTTCGCCTTCAGAGTGAGTGCGAATGTCAGAATAGTTTTGTGCTACTCGGTGCACTGTTCGCCTATCCGCGGCATTGAGGTGAACTGTGTATGAATCACCAGTTTCTCTTACTTGCTTAATCCAGCCTTCCGCCTTTTCAGCAATCTTTTCAGCGTGCTGCTTCTTATAGCCTGCGATATCTATACTCACCCGCCTTAGCTCTGCATCATTAGCGTGTAACATGCCTGAGACTAAGGTTTGAATGCTGCGAAGAGTTTCAGCATTACGTCCAATTAGTAGGCTGTTCTCTTCGGTTGAAGATACGTCGATGTTAATAACATCTTCTTCTAAGTAAGCTCCAACCTCAGGCTTAACCTCAAAGAAAGAGATAATATCTTCTACCACCTTAACTGCAAACTTTAATGACTCATCTCGATCCATTACTTCGCTCCCTTCTTCTTTGTTGGCTTTGCCTTAACTCGGATAACGTTGGGATTGTCAGCACTAATCTTCTTCTTAGCTTTAGTCTTTTCGCGCTTAGTCTTCTTGGTTGACTTGACTGTAGTTTTTGCCTTATTAGCTGGCTTCGCTCCAGATACTACTTCAGCTGCTACAGCTTCCTTTTCAATTGTCTTGCTCTTAGCAGTAGCCGGGCTCTTCTTAGATGATTTTTTAGCTGGAGTAGCGCTATCTTTAGAGTCCTTATCATCTTCACTCCTCTTAAGAAGAATGTGCTGCTGTACAACCGCTACAACTGTTGAAACTGTGAAGTAAAGAGCTAGGATACCTGGTAGGTTGATCATAATGAAGACCATCATGAATGGCATGATGAAAATCATCTTACGCATCACAGCTGCGTTCATCTCAGCCTGGTCTGGATCCTTGCCCTCAGCAGCCTCAGCCATAATTCGCCTAATACCCTTACCGTCATTATTCTGAGGTAGGGTTTGCTTGCCAGAAATGTACTGTAAGATACCTGATCCAATAATTAGAAGCAGAAGGATAAAGTTAATTCCATCCGGACCAATTGCCTGCTGAGTTAAATCAACTACTCCTAGGAAATTCAGGCTAATAGTTTCAGGGTTACTAATAGCATTAGCAACTGCTGGAATTCCTTCAATGAAGTCATAAGTAAACTCAGCTAGCCTTTCAGTCTTTTCTGTAAAGATCTGAATAACGCTATATAGACCAATAAAGATCGGTAGCTGGATAAGAAGTACAAAGATTGACCTAAATGGGTTAACGTTATGCTTCTTATATAGCTCTAGCATCATCATGCCTTCAAGCTGCTTATTACCCTTAGCTTTGCGCTTAATCTTTGCCATCTCTGGCTGCACCTTACGCATCGCCTTAACCTGCTCAATTTGCTTTTTAACTAGCGGCCACATCAAAATACGAATCAGAATCGTAAAGATAATAACTGCTAGACCAAAGTCACCCCCTGGGATGATGCTATACAGCGCCATCAATAGATTGAAGATGGGCTGAACTACAAACACATCAAATACATTCACTTAAAAAATTCTCCATCAAAAATTACTGACACTTATTATATCAGTATATTGACAGTAAATCGAGGGCTGTATCAGTAGTAGAGGCCGCTTAAAACGTTATTTATCTTCAGTTTCTTCTGGAAGTTTTGGCAGGATACCTGCTTCTCTAAACTGAGAATAAATAATATTCGACAACTCTTCGTAAGGCATAGTTATTACCTCGCTTGAAAAGACTAATATCGCTACATCATGTGGCTCAGTTATCTCTGGAAGCGATAAGCGGATCACTTCATAGATTCGCCGCCTCATTCGATTGCGCCCAACCGCACTCTTCATCACCTTCTTACTAATAACTACACTAAACCTAGATTCTTTTCTGAACTTATTTTTCGTGTATTTAGTAGATAAGACCCTAGAACGAATAATATCTCCGTTCTTATATACATAACGGAGACTGCCATGGCCATGAAATCTATTTTTTTGCTTCAGCATAAGTAGGTAATAATAAGTATAACAAAAACAGCCACCTCTTGGTGACTGTTTTACTTATACAGTAAGTCGGGCACGGCCCTTGATGCGTCGTCGCTTGATTACAGCACGACCACCCTTACTAGAAATTCGAGCACGGAACCCGTGTGTACGAGCGCGGTGTCGCTTATGTGGTTGGTGTGTTCGCTTTGGCATATCTTTACAATCATACCCCAATTTAAGCAATTAATCAAATACTTCGACTTGACTAACTACTGCTAGTGAAGCTAGTTATGGGTTATGGATTATTCTTGTTGACTGATCGTACAACTATCTTGCTATGCATCTCTTCTGGTAGGAACTGGCGTAGATTTTCAGCTGCGTTAAAGTCTTCAACACATATCTTCTCAGCCTTAGAGATATCGACACTACCTCTTACTTGAACTTCTACATAGTCAGAGGTTCTAGTGTGCTTGATACCATTGATGTCCTTAGCTGCCCTAACAATCATCGCATCTTCGCGGGTCATTCTGTCGGCTCCATGGAAACTATCCGCTGCCGTAAAGGTACTCCTAGAGTTCATCTCCTCATCATTGAATACCAACATTACCTCACCGTAACCCCAAGCGCCATCAGGATATCCTCGATCAACGAATCCTGCTGATCCATATATTGGATGTGATTCATCGCTGTTCATAGACCTGATACCGAGAGCTACTTCGACACCACTTCGGCGTGCGTTATAGGCGTCACCATGATTAACTTCAACACCAGCATCCAATATAGACTTCAGCTGCATGTCTTTTTCTGCAACCATCTTTAGGGTGTCCTGATTTATATTAATGAAGGTTCGGAAACTTTCTTGCCTATTGTATGCCTCTCTAAGGGCTCTGTTTTGAAGTTGGTCAAACTTCTCTTCGTCAGATATGCGCCCACCAGCCTGCATGCCAGGTACAAACTGCTCAATATACTCATAGTCATTAACTAGTCGACTCTTGATGTACTTATCTCGGTTTATGCTAGACAACTTAGAAACCATTTCCGGGTCGTTATATATGAAGTCATATACTGCCTTCGGATTATCCTCTACGCCGTTAGCGACAGCTTCATTACGCATACTAGCGACTGATGGGTAGGCAAACATAGGTAAGTCTGAAGAAGAATCAAACCACTCGAGCGCCTCTGGATTCAATCCCTTTTCATCACGATGCTTATAGCTATCATCTATCGCGTGATATATAGACCAGACTGAATCGAATCGATTACCATCCTTATCGGTGCGATTAATGTACTTAGAGTAGGTTTCATTAAAGTGACTATCTATCTGATCCTTGTACTCTTCGCTAAGGGGCATAAATTCTCTCTCAAGCCTCTCCTTCGCTGAAAGTAGTAGCCTAAAGTCTTTTTTCTGCTTAGATTCCTGAGAGTCGTACATGGCATACGCTGCGTTAGTTAGCTCTGGATTGTTAGCCAACCAGTCACTAGATCCACTGAATAAATAGAGTACAATATCTCTTCGATACTCGTCTAAGTTACCATCTTCAGGATTGTTCCTTAATCTATCTACAAACTCTAAATTCTTAAAGTTCTCAACAAAAGTCTCTGGGCTGCGTGATCTAGATAAACCACAAGCGATACTATCTATAAACTCGATATCTGTTGAGTCAGTATAGCCAGCTTCACTACTCCAATCTATAAGATCTTCCATTCCTTTAATGAAGCTTTCACTTGATTCACCTTCGTTAAACCTAGCGACCTCATCTCTTGAGAATATCTCTAAGTTTTCATGACTCTTAACTATATCTAGCTTCTCACTAGATATAAGCTCATCCATAAACTGGGCCATATGAATATTGTTTTCATAGCCCTCACCGATATTACGCTCTAATGCGCTTAATCCGGATTTAACGACATCTTCATCTTCGTGAGTCTTAATCTTCTCAATAGCCTTAGCTATCTCTAGGCACTTATCACTATCGAGTTTATCGTAGTTCTCTAAGCTTTCTCTTCTATATGCTTCATTCTGTAGGATTGACTTAGCTACGCCAGGGTCAACCTCCCTAAGTGTATTTGCACCCTCACCTAAATCAGCAGCGGTATTAAAGTTTCTTAATGACTTATCAATACTATGCTCAACTACAGTCTTACCTAATGGAACTGAATTGCCAGAGTAACGTGAGAAAATAGCTAGTCTATCTCTCACTAATAGATCCTCAGGATAACCTGAATCCCTTGCCTCCATATAGACTAGGTTTGTAGACTCGAAGAATTCATTAAAATTATCTATGCTGTGCCTATAGTTTGCATCTTCGGCATATTCAATAACATTAAGTAGTTTAGTCTTAGTATCTGTCATTAAATCAAAGTCTATTTCAGAACTGTCTGAGAAAGCGTGCCTACTACGACCTTTAATGTGTTCAACTAGAAGATCATCCGCTAAGACTGATTCAATCACCCTTCTAGCAGGAAGAGTCTCTGGGTTATTACTATTAAGTAAATCCATCGCACGCTGCTCTTGCTCAGCATTAAAGTCCATACTCTCTAAGTTCTCTATGGCAAACTCATTAAGTTTAGATTCACCTGACTCTACTTCAAGGCTAGTGTTAGTTTCAAGTGTAACCGTCGAAGCAAGTGCCAGCTCGCCGAGCTCGTGAGCAATTTTTTCCTCACGAGTCTCAAAACCAGAACCAAACTCAAACGAACCAGGCATGTCAAACTGCGGCATAGGTGGAAGATCACTACTATTAGTAAATTCATTACCTAATCCAGGAAGCGGAGGTAGGTCTTCATGTGGGTTTAGTGTATGTGTAAATTTTTCTTTTCGCATATCTTGTATATGTTTTACTATTATATACATTAGCATTATTTTGTACTTAAGTCAATGTGGTGTTATGGATATATAATAGACAAATGAAAAAGACTCACCTGGAGTCTGTCTTTAAAAGGAAAAATGCCGATACTTTGAGGGGATCGGCATACCCTGCTTATATAGAACCAACTTCTATCCTTTAGAGCAGGTGGAGGGTCGTTGCATCGACCTGACTGATCGAGATAAAAACAACTACAGCCGTAATGAATATCGCGACGCCAGTCTGGACTGCAATTTCCACCCTAGTAAAGGTGTGATTGGTCTGTGTCTCCTGATTGGAGTTCATCATAGTTCCTTTCTAGGTGGGCGGGAAATGATGATGCCCATACTCTACCATTTTCACTACAAATAGTCAAGCAGGAATAAGAGTTAACGATAATATAGACTCAATATAAAAAACCGACCCATATTAGAGTCGGCGGCATGCCTCGGTGTTCGCTTCATGAAGCTACATTACTGTAAATACCACAAAGGCTCCAAACGTACCGGCTGTTAAGCCAAATAAAGCGATGGTAGCAATCCTCTCCTTAAGAGGAATCTTCTTCGGGTACTTCGGCTCAGTTGTCTCATCGTGTTCTTCAAGAATAAACAAGGTAAACTCCTGTGTCGTGTGAACTACGGTTGAGTACTTGATCTGTATTATTTGTAGTTGAAGTTTTGCGAACCTAGACGGAGGGGTAGCTCTACCTAGTATCGAGAGGCATTTACATCTCTTTGTAAGAGCTGCTTTAGCCTATACAATTATCGAATAATTACGCAGCCTGGTCAACAGTTTATGCTTAAAACACAGTGTCTATCTACGGATTATGTACAAAAATACTTAATAATAATATTTTCAATCTGCAATACCCACCTACTACTGTACCTGCAAATCTTCACCAGTTCATAATGCTTGAAAAGACTGCCAAATATACTCTAACTAATTTTAGTTGTCCCCAGAAATATCAGAGTTATCCACAGATTAACAGATGAGACGTCTGTCTGTGGATAATTTACTACTGTTTGAATTCATTTCATTCCAATGGTCTTGTTACTTGTGGAAAACTCTTCCCTTCTCTATAATGTTAAGTAATCCAGAAACATTAATCTATCTAAATGGAGGGGTAATAAGCATGTCGCTACATGCAATTTGGCAGAGCGCCTTGGGAGAGATCCAACTCTCGGTCCCAAATGCTACGTTCGTCACTTGGTTTCAGAATACTGAACTCTTAGACCTAACTGACGACAAGGCTACCGTAGGAGTTCCCAACGTATTCGCTATTAGGCAATTTCAAATCAAATATGACGCTCAAGTTCGAGCTGTCCTAGAAAAGAACGGTATCAATGTTCGTGACGTTGAATACAAAGTAAACATTCGCGGTAAAAGAACGGTAGTTAATCGTGAGACCACTACTCGAGCAGTTAGCGCGAGCGCTCCTCCAGCCGATCGACTAGTTGCCACCCTACCAAAGCCAAAGACTCAAGTAAAAAACACAAACGGACTAAACCCTCGCTATACTTTTGAGAACTTCATTGTTGGCTCGAGTAACGATCTTGCCTATACGGCTTGCCAAGCAGTGGCGGCTAGTCCAGGCAGTAAATACAATCCACTCTTCCTCTATGGTGGAGTTGGTCTAGGTAAGACTCACTTAATGCAAGCAGTTGGTAATGAAATTGTCGCTAAAAATCCTAATATGGAAGTTCTATATATAACGACTGAGACTTTTGTTAAGGAGTTCCTAGATAGTATTCGATTCAAAAAAGCTGGCTTTTCAGACAAGTACCGTAACGTCGATGTATTGATAATTGATGACATGCAGTTTATCGCTGACAAAGAGAAGACTCAGGAAGAATTCTTCCATACCTTCAATGAACTACATCAAAACAATAAGCAGATTATTATCAGCTCAGATAAACCACCAAAGAATATCCCTACCCTAACCGAACGCCTACGTAGTCGATTCGAATGGGGCATGACAATCGATATTCAAATGCCAGACTTTGAAACTCGTTGTGCCATCATCGAAACTAAAGCTTCACTATCTAACGTTGAGCTTGATAAAAGTACAGTCGAATACCTGGCTAAAAACATTAAGACTAACGTCCGTGAGTTAGAGGGTGCACTAAACCAACTGCTAGCTTATGCTGAAATGCGCGGCGTAACACCAGACCTTTCTGCCGCTGAAGGACTAATCGGCAATACACGCCAAACTAGACCACAACACTTAACACCTAAGCAAGTTATAGATAAGACTGCCAAGTACTTCCAATTAAGCATTGAAGATATTTGTAGCGCTAAGCGTGACCGACATATTGTTCTGCCACGACAAATCGCTATGTACCTACTGCGCAGTGAGCTCCACTTAAGCTTTCCGAAGATTGCTGGTGAGTTAGGGCGCAAGGATCATACTACGGCTATTCACTCGGTTGAGAAGATTGACAAAGCGATCAAATTAGACCATACCATACGTGAAAATGTAGCCGATATTAGGGAGAGATTGTATGCTTAAAGCCTGTGGAAACCCTGTGCATAGCCTTGGGATAGATGGTGGTATAAGTTGTGTAAGCTCATCCACAGGTCTGTGTAGACAACTCATAAACCACATCCATCGTGTGTATATCCACTACTTATACACTTACTTCTACCCACAGGATGCACATAGTAATACACAGCCATTTCGACCCAAACCATCCCTGTTAATTAACCAGTTATACCCAGTATCCACAACGCCTACTATAACGACCACCAAATAAAGAAACTTAAGAAAGGAATAATAATAATGGAACTGTCAGTCCTTCAGGAAAACCTAACCAAAGCACTTACTGCAGCCAATCGTGTAGCTTCAACCAGAACACAATTACCTATTCTCAGCAACATCCTTTTAAGGACTGATGGTACTCGTCTATTAGTAGCTGCTATGAATATGGAGATATCTTCACAGCAGTATGTTGGAGCTAAGATTGTTAAACCAGGATCAATCACTGTACCAGCCCGTCTTTTAACCGAGTTCATCTCTAGTCTACCTAAGGGTCAGGTCACCCTAACTGTTAAAGGTACTCAGCTATATGTAAAGTCTGGTACTTATAGTTCAACTATTAATGGTGTAGCAGCAGAAGATTTTCCAGAGCTCCCTACTATTGATGAAGACTCAGCTATTAAGTATGTGATTAAGCCAGCTGATTTTAAGCAGGCTGTCTCTCAGACTATTATCACAACTAGCTCAGACTCAACTCGCCCAGTATTAACCGGTGTTTACTGGCACTCTGAGGAGGGTGGTCTTTACCTAGCTGGAACAGATGGCTACCGACTATCTCAGCGTCACCTAGTCGATACAACCAGTGAGGTGGCTGCAATTATTCCAACTACTTCCCTACAGGAGGTGCTTCGATCGATTACTGAAGACGTTAGCGAGGTAGAGGTTCTATTTGATGAAGCTCAAGTTCGCTTTAGGTTAGACGGTAGTGAAATAACAAGCCAGCTAATTGATGGCAACTTCCCTCCTTATCAACAACTTATCCCCAAGGAGGGAGATAACATTGCAGTTGTTTCAAGGGAAGAGTTTGTTCGCATAGTTAAGGTAGCTGGCTTGTTCGCTCGCGATTCAGGTGGAAGTGTAACGATTACTCTTAATGAAGAGAGTCAGTCTATCTCACTACACTCGGTAGCATCTGAGTTAGGAGAAAACACTTCAGAAGCTAAGGCCAAGGTAGTTGGAGATGGAGTGGTGACACTAAATTCACGCTTCATCACTGATGCTCTATCGGCGATTGAAGGAAAAGATGTTCACTTTAGCTTTAATGGTAAGCTTGCCCCTACCCTCTTTACAACTGATGGTAAGAATAGCAACTACAAGCACATCATTATGCCGCTTAAGAGCTAATTCTAATTCATGGATATATCCGCCCTATCAGTTTGGCATGCCCGTTCGCATATGGAAGACAGTTACACGTTCAAGTCGCGTGTAACTGTTATTACTGGTGCTAATGGTAGCGGTAAGACAACGCTACTAGAAGCGATCCATATTGCTCTTAGAGGTACTTCGTTTAGAGGGTCGGATATGGAGTTTTTACGGGCTAATGAAACTTGGTGGCGAGTCGATCTGCTGCGCGGTAATGAGAAGCGATCAATTAAGTTTGATAGCTTAAAGCAATCTGGACGAAAAAGAATTGAGATTAATGAAGCAACCCATTATCGAATGCCGCTTCAGAAGAAATCACCAATTGTATCATTCGAACCGGAGGACCTAAGACTGCTGAACGGCTCCCCTTCTCGTCGTCGTGACTTCATTGATGCCTTTATTAGCCAAGTATACCCACATTACAGCGCCGTAGTGCGTAAATATGAACGAGCACTCAAGCAGAGGAACTCTCTTCTTAAGGAGCCTGTGGTGAGCCGAGACGATGTTTTTGTTTGGGATGTGGCGCTAGCTGAGTACGGAGCTGAAATTATTTCACATCGAGTGGCGATTAGTGAGCGAATCAACCAGGAGTTAGAGAAGACTTACCGGGATATTGCTAATGTTGATGACAGGATAGCACTTCACTACTCTCATACGATGATAGATTCGATTAATCAAAAACTATTAAACGATTTGCATCATTCATTTGACCGCGATCGAGTGTTGGGCTATACGTCAGTCGGGCCGCACAGGCATGATTTAAAATTCTTATTTAATGACGCCCCGGCTCTGTCTGTAGCTTCACGAGGTGAGGTTCGAAGTATTATCCTGGCGCTTAAGTTTATCGAAGTTGACGTGACAACGGAGTCGACTGGTCAGGAGCCAGTTATTCTATTAGATGATGTGTTTGCGGAGCTAGACGAAACTCGCCAGATGCGACTGGCTGAGAAGTGTCGAGATAACCAGATGTTTATTACTAGCACCTCAGCTTACACTGGTATAGATACCGAGTCGGTTATCGCCCTCGATTAATCTGGGTAATGATATCGAGTGGGATGTCTGGATATAGTGGCTGACTAATAACTGGAGTTGGCGGTTCGGTTAATATCTTCCACTCATTACCCTCTTTTTGCATCATAACCTTAAGGGTGTCTCGGTTTTGATTATTGTCATCAATATGAAGCAAGCTGGCACCATAGATATTGCCATCAAGATAAAGACGTCCGTTCCTGAGGTTGTAGAGTTCTAATATTTTAGGATACTTCTGGTATAGAGTTGTTTCAATGTCGGCTTTTTCAAAGTCATACAGTTGGTCTAGGTAACGATCAGAGTAGTAAAGATTGATATCAAATGTTTCGTCTTTAGTAACCTTAACGGTCTGCTCGCTTTCAATAATGTTCTTGCCTTGGCGCTTAAGGATGTAGTCCCCTTCTCTTAAGGTTAGGGGTTGGCTAGACTTTACTTCAATTGGATTATCATTACTATTAGGTTTAATTAAAGTAACCGAACCTCGCTCAGTGTCGTATTTAAATGTGACTTGATGGTAAGAATTAATAATCCAGACTACTGTAAATCCAATTAGAAGAACGCCAATCGTAAAGAACATGGCCCAAGCCTTACTATTGCTAAGGTTAATGTTTGGCTTATTGTTATTCATCAGTTTCTCCGTCGTCAGCTAGTGGATTATCAAAACCTTCATACTCGACGACATATTCACCTAGGTTATACCCCCTCGATTCAATTGCCTGAATAGCAGCCTGTCGATAGCGAGGAGACGTGCCTTTAACGGTAACGATAATGCCATACTCATCGGATGCTCGATAGCCCACTGTAAAGTACGGGTCTCTTAATGGCAACTCTTCTATGATCGGATATTGCTCGCGAAGATTCTGAGTATAGGCTACGCCTATTTCTCTAGTTTTTAACTCCAACTCACCATAAGCTCTGCGATTCCACTGCACCCAGCGTTGAGCCTCTTCAGTTTTAGGCCCCAAGCCGACGTAGAGGTATGATTTAACGCTTTCGTCTTCATTTACGATTAATTCCTCTTCGTAGGGATGAAAGCCCTCATGTTCGACTTTAGCGGTGTATTCGCCTGGCTTGAGATAGACTGTGCCGTTGCCAATTACCTCGCCGGTATCAAGAGTTATTCTACTATCACTCGGTGCAGTTAAAACTTCAACTGCTACTAGCCCTTCTCTTCTCTCGGCTAGCCATAGGTTAATACCGACTACACCCAGTAGGATTAACACTATAACGGACACTACTCCAATTAGGATTTGCTTCTTATATAAATCTAAGTAGTAAGCTGGTTCACGATTCATGTTTTTGTTCCACCAATTCTATACCAATTATAACCAGGTTGAGTTGGAGATTGCATTGTATCAGCCATTGGAGCCCGTTCGTCTAGTGAGGCGGAAGCTATATCAGATCCAAAGCCATCAACCTCACCTACGTAGATGAAGGTGTGAGTCGAGTTGATCGCGACGTCACCTGGCTGCAGGGTACTGGCATCAATTTCAGTTGAACTACCAAGCGGCTCCCAGTTCTCGCGCATCCAGCGTTCCTGCATAGTGGTGTTGCCACCCTTGCCGTCGTAGTTGTAGCTTGAGTCGTAGTTACTGTTACGGATTAGTAGTGTTATAAACCCTCCACAGTCGATACCAGGGTGGCTAATGCCGCCAACATAGTGGCCAGATAGCTGAGCTTCAGCAACAGCGTCCCTATACTCCTGACGAGCATCAATCGTTAGGCCGCGCCAATCTTCCCAGGCGTAAGCTAGAAGTAGCTCTTCAAAGCTACCGCCGGCAGTATTCCTGTTATTACAGCTATTAACGGCGTTAGAGAACCGCTTATTTTCTTGACCTGGCTCACCAGTTAGAGAGCCGACTGGATTAGCCATTTCTGGATCAGCCGTTGAGCCAGCTAAGGCTGGAGCGTCCTTGTACTTATCGTAAACCTCTTGAGCAAAGCCACCTCGCACCTGGCGAACGGTAGCGGCCGAGTCAGCTGAAATCTCGTATTCGTTATGAACCAAGACAGCCGCTTCAACCGGGTCGTCAATCGCGCGTAGTTTATTTAAAGTACCTAACCAGCCAGTATTTAATTCTTCCCAAACGAAACCTAACTGCCCGCTTAGATCGGTGATCGGCACACCCATACCAGCAACGAAATCTTGAAGGGGCTTTTGACGAGCGGTAAATGTCCATTGCACTAGACCGAAACCAACTCCATTGATTGGTGTGTAGTTTTCATCAACTATTCGCCCACCCTGTTCGATATCGGGCTTGAGTCCTGACTCTTGTTGCATGTTGCCAACTATGCCGGCTGCTTGAGCAAGAGTTAATCCCTTTTGCATGAAGAAGTTTAAGATCTTCTCCAGGTTATCTTCACCGGCTAGGTGTACAGCGGCGGTAGCACTGGCGTCTAGACATTCATCATCATAGTGAAGGATATCGTTACGTGAGAAGAATAGCGGATCGGTAATTGCCATGGCTGTGCTGTGGCTAAGTGAGCCTGAGAAAATCATTAAGGCTGCCATAAGGAGGTACTTAGTCTTGAGGAGTAATTTTCGCATTAGTTTCCACCTCCCACTATTGGCGCTGGGTCGATAGCTGAACCATTGAAGCGTCCGCCGTCCCAGATCTCAAAGTGAAGGTGGGCACCACTACTCTGTCCGGCATTGCCAATTGCACCAATTTCTTGACCAGCTGTAACGGTGTCTCCTAGTCGAGCATAAACTCCGTCAGCATACATATGACCATAAACCGTATCAAAGCGCCTGCCGTCTACTTCATGTTCAATTACGATCCAGTTACCAAAGCCGCTAGCTGGACCTGAAGCTACTACTTTACCGTCGCGGGCAGCAAAGATTGGCTTACCTGAGGCATCACCTGGTTGAGCAAGATCGATACCTTGGTGCATGGCACCACCGCGAGGTCCAAAGCCACTGGTTAGGATAGCGTCACTAGTGGTTGGGAAAGCCCAGCCATCAGGATTTACTTCACCGCTCTCTCCTGAGGCTAGTGATGCATCTGATCCACCCTTTAGACCTGGTATATCTCCATCGAGCACCTTATTCCATTCAACTGATAAGTGGAATTTAGCATAGTGTCGATTTGATTCGTAGTTTTCTTTGCTGAGGCATTCATCAACAATGTCACCGTTAACACAGTTTTCAACATACTGCTTGTAGTTCCATTTCTTATCATTATCTTTAGGAGCTCCAGTTTCATCTTCAGGGTCAATCTCATCATTAGCCACCATCCACTCGGCAGCTTGCTCTGGTGTCATTTCCATTGATGATTTGGGTAATCCATAAACTAGTACACCACTTGGGTTAACTGCTACACCGTGAGGGCTGTACATGGTGTCATTCGTTTGCTGATATCGTTCAGGCTGAATCTGCATTGAAGCGGCTTTAGCTTCTTTAGGTCCAAGTGCTTTTACAGCCGTACCTAAGATTTGTGGGATGGCCGCTAGGCTGGTTAGTGAGGCCTGCTTTGCGGTCATCATGCTAGGCATCATAGCTACTAAAGTTGAGCCAATAAACGAGTTGGTGTTATAGATGTCAAATGGTGTGTCAGCTGCCTTATGGGTTTCGTATTCTTGATAAGCTAATTCAACCTGTCGGTTTGTATTCTGGTATTCAACCATTTCTTCTTCTGGAAGAGCCATAAGTCCTCTAGCTCTAGCCTGTTCGTTCATCATCACATCAGCACCAATAGCAGCCGCATCCATCATCTGGGTGCCCTCTAACTCAGGTCCCGTTACTCGACCAGCTAGCATATCGCCTAGCATTGAAGTTAAGTATGGTGTAGCTAAGCCCAGTAGCATTGAGGCGCTCATTAGAACCATAGTGGTGGTACCAAATGAGATTGCGCCAACAATTACACCAATTACAAGTGCCCCACCTTGTGTGACTGGATGCTGGATAACGCGACAGTTATTTTTAATGGTTTGATGCGAGGCTCCACCCATCATGGTTCGGATTTGCTCCATTGTTCGAGCTAGCATACCAGTCTTACCGCCAGCGACTAAGAACTGCTCATTGTCAGCATTAATTTTAGGAATCTCTTGGTTAGTAGATAGCTTATAGAAAGCTGAGTCGAGACCAGTCTTGCCTTTATCTGGATTAATTCGCATAGGCGGATCGCCGTTGATGTCTGTATCTTCCAGAGCCTGTTCGTTAATAACTGTATCCCTAAGATCAGGCTTAGATAGCTTATCGCTAATGTACTCTACTTTCTCCGGTGAGGCGTCGCCAGCTCTAATCTCACCAGCCATACCTAGCATTACAGCTTGGGAGTACCTGGCTAGTTCAGCTGAGCGATAAATCTTGGCTGCTTGTTCAACAGCATTAGCCATGCTGTAGGCCATACAGGCGGTATCGGCTGCACCGGTAATCATAACTCCTCTAGCAGCATTTTTGATGAGGTTCCTAGTTGGATCGGAATTGGTGATGCGAGATTCAGATTCTTTGAGTCCGTCATATTCTTCTTTAGTAAACACTTCACCATCTTCATTGAGGTAGCGACCTGTCTCGTTGCCGTTATCATCTACCTCTGCCCTTAGATTGGCAAATGAAATATTACCCCGAGTTTGAACCGCCCTTTTAAGAGATTCGTCAAACTCTTCAGGAGTGTTGCCACGTAGTTTGCTAGAATAGCTGGTCTTTAGTTTGGCTAAAGCTTTTTTAGAAGGCCCGTCGTGAAAGCTCAAAAACTTAGGGTTGTTCGAGTCGATCATTGCTAGGCGAAAATCAAGGTTGCTTCTCATTGCGCGCTGTAGGTCATTTGGATTATCAATTAATACATTATTACCTTTTCGGTCGGTGTACTCTAATGACTTAATCTTAGCGCGTCCATTTTCATGGCTCGGGTCTGCATCGAACTCTACCTTAATGCCATTGCGACCAAAGTTTTCAGTTGCTCGCTTCATATCAACTGTCTTGAAGCGACAATTAATCTTAATCGCTCCACAGCCGCGGGCGGTCTTGTTAATCTTGGTTGACCAGAGTTGACCGTTAACAGTATCGACGGCCGCTAGCTGAGAGTTAAGGTCAGCTACAAAGTCTTGAGCTGGCTTAATAATAGCTAGACCTGGTAAGAACGTACCAGATATAAATACGAAAGCAGTAACAAGTAAACCAATGACGGCTGCGATTGGGCCGCTAGTCTTTTTATTTAAGACTTTTTTGACTGCAAAGCCAGCTTTAGCTCCAGGTATAGTCTTACTAGCCACCTGCTCCGCTACTTTGGGTCCATGAAGATTAGCCGGCTGCTCCGGAGTCGCTGCTGCAGAATCTTCCTGCTCTTTTATAGAGCGTGCTGCATTAGAACCGAATTTCTTATCTCCCGGATTCGGTGGATTCATAATTAAGCCATATTATATCATCGATTGCTATTTTAGTCCATGGTGACTACAGAGTAAAATCGACTATCTTGCCCCAGGTCGAGCGCCAGGTACGCGGTTAATCTCATCTAGTAAATCAGACGGTATCTCTGGGTATTCGTCCTGACTAATTGTTATGTAAGGCTTAGCGGCTACTTTCCAGGTTCCAGCTTCGTTTTTCATTACCATTCTAACTGTGTCGCGAGTTAATGATTCCTGATCATTACTGGTAAGGATAGCTCCATACCAGTTGCCGTCACTGTAGACACTTTCCTCTAGAATAGTGTAGTTGGCAAACAGTCCCGGATAAGCCTGTTTCATGGCGATATGAATGCTCTCAGTGTTTTCCTCCAAGATAAGTTCAAGAGTAGGCTGATCGATAATGTAATCGAACGATACGCTGACTATTTCTTTATCAAGGTTGATCTCTCTACGCTGCGACTCGAAACCCTCTTGGTTATATTCAGCTAGATATAAACCGCGATCTAGCTTTAGGTCGGTGTTAAATTCTACTTCGATCTGATCGTCTTCAAGCTTGACGTACCGTCCATCCCCTTCTTCAGCTTTGTAGAGCTTAACGAATGCTTGCCTGTCTTCTGGTACTTGCAAGACTAAGTATTGATAGGAGGTTAGATAAGCATAAAGACCAAATAGGGCACCGGTAACAATAATAATTGAGGTGTAAATTAGGATGAGTTTCGCTATTTTGTTCATTGCGCCTCCTGTAGCGGGAATTCGTAATCTCTAAAGACAATCTTGTATTTAGTTGGGCTGATTCCCATTGAGATAATCTTCTGAAGAGCCAGCTCTCGGTAGCGTGGTGACTCAGTATGAACTGTAATGTAGAAGTCGGTCCCGTCAGTCGAGCTGTAGCCGATTCGATAGTAAGGGTCGCGGTAAGGCAGTAGTTTCTTGGCTGGGTATTTTCTTTCATATATCTCTGTATATTCCTGACTAGCTGCTCCTGAGGCCCTTTCAAGTTCGAGCATATCTTCTTCAGAGTAAGTTATCTCTGCATCACCAATAGCCGATAGAGCAGTAATAACCTTTGGTCGCAGGTCCTGTTTAACTGTAAAGCTCATTTCTTCAGGAGCGAAGTTATCAGCTGTAATAGATACGGTATACTCACCTTCATCTAGGTAGTTGACCTGGTTGTTAACCAGGTAGTCTTCTGAGCCCGAAATCTTTATCTGAGCATACTTTGGTAGGACACTAACCACGACCGGATGTTGACCTGGTTGTTGAATCGGCACCTGAGCTCGATCTAAAGCGAAGATAATTACAGCAATAGCTGCAGCAATTACCCCGACGCCAATTCCAATTACAATTCTTTTATCCATATCTTATCCTTATTTCTTAACGTACCAGTTTGCACTTTCAGTAATAGAGTTACCGCCAGCTGCTGGCGCTCGACTATCTAGCGAGGCAGAAGCCACATCAGAATTAAATCCATCTACATCACCTACAAATACGAAGGTGTGTCCAGGTTGCATCGCTACTGCCCCCTGCGGTAAGTCGGCTGCATCTGGAATGCCACTAGGTAGCTTCTCCCAGTTTTCGGCTAACCATTTTTCTTGGGTCTCTGTTGAGCCAGCTCCCCCGCTTGCCTCTCCACCATAGTTGTAGTTTGTTTCAAACCCGCTGTCGATAAGTAGGCTTGTTACAAAGCCGCCGCAGTCGATGCCTGGGTGGCTAATGCCGCCGATATATCGGCCATTCTCTCTAGCTTTACCGATGACTTCAGTCTTGTACGTATCGGTAGCGTTGGTATCTCCATTGCTAATTGGGTCAGGCCAAGCATAGCCTAGTAGAGTGGCTTCAAATCCAGCCCCTGCTCCAGTACCTTTTGCATTGCCGCAGCTATCTACTCCACCTGGAGTAGCCTCGATACCTGATTTCTTAACACCATTAACAATACCCTCGGCATATAGTTGGATTTCTTCTTCAGAGATACCATTGCCTCCACCAGAGTTAGGTCCACCGAATTCGTTATACACCCAAGGCACTTCGTCGCTCAGAAGTGATATAACAGGTAGGTCTCCACCCCATATACCTGCTCTACCGTTAAAGTTATTTTTCTTCACTACAACGTTAGTTCCTTCGATTTCACTTCGACCCTCGGCCATTGCTTCAGAGTACTGAGTGCTCAGTGTAGCTGTTCCAGAATTACTGAATTCATGACGATTACTTGGATTACTTGGATCGTACCTATGACCGCCAACGAACTGATTATAGACCTCATTAGCATTAGGGCTGGTGTGAATGCTAATACCCATCACTGCACCGGCATGCTCGGCTCGGCCAATTCGCTCGCGATAGTTGACGCGCTCATCGATTGTATCTTTAAGCATGACGACATTATAGCCCTCTTCTTCAAGCATGGTTTTAACGCGTAGTGAAACATCAAAAACGTCCTTATCTTCTTGGCCGTTTGTATAGTCGGCCATTAAGACACCAGTTTCTTCATCTATATCTTCTATTCGTTGTGAACTGTGGCCTGGGTCGATGGCGATAGTAGGCATACGTTCATTAAAGGCAGTGCTTCCCTGGGTGACTGTCTCTCCATCTGGCATTGACGCTCCACCTATCGGAGGTGCGTCCTTATATTTATCGTAAACTTCTTTTGCGTAACCTCCACGAACCTCTCTCACAAAGGCTGGGCTGTCTGCTGAGGCCTCATACCCTGGCCAAGGCGGACCATGAACTGCTACTGCTGCTTCGACTGGGTCATTTGTTGCCCTTAATGCTTCAAGCGTGTGCTGGTAGTCTGCATTAAGTTCTTGCCAAACATACTCAAGTTGAACCTCTATGGAGGTGATTGGCATACCCATCTCATCGGCAAGTGCTACTAGGGGCGCTTGACGAGCTGTCCAGGTCCATTGAATCAGCCCAAAGCCTACGCCATTAATCGGCGTGTAGTTTTCGTCAACTATTCGCCCTCCCTGCTCGATGTCAGGTCTTAGTCCAGACTCTTGCTGCATGTTACCGACGAATCCAGCTGCTTGAGCTAGAGTAAGTCCTTTTTGCATAAAGAAGTTTAGTATTTTCTCTATGTTATCACTACCAGCAAGCCTAACAGCTCCTGTGCCGCCACCGTCTGGTATGCATCGATCGTCATACCAGACAATCTCATTATCCAGATTAAATTGCATCTCTTGCGCCATAACTACCGGCTCATTTAATAAGCCGACTATTAATCCAAGAGTAATAGATAGTGCTACTCTAAGTGTATTGCTTAGGCTCTTTGTTCGTCTTGTGTTGTTTCTCCTAGCTCTAAACATCAAGAGCCTCCCGGTGGCTGAAGTACGGTTGCTGGATCGATCGGGCTTCCACCTGAGAGTCGACCACCCGGCCATATTTCAAAGTGAAGATGGGCACCGTAACTTTCACCAGCGTTACCAATCTTACCGATTTCTTGTCCAGCCTCTACGGTGTCACCGACACTTACCGATAGGCCATGATCCCACATATGTCCATAGACGGTGTCGACATGCTCACCTTCAATATTGTGTTTGATGATGATCCAGTTTCCGAATCCACTAGCTGGTCCAGCTGCAATAACCTCGCCAGCTTGCGCTGCGAAGATGGGTTTGCCGTCTGAACCTCCATTATGAGCCACATCTAGACCTTGATGAGGGCTGCCGTTACGTATGCCAAATCCACTCGTAACTATACTGTCGTCTGTCGAAGGCCATACCCATCCATCAGCACTAACTGGGCCTGGTGTGCCACTTTCAGATGAGTTTGATGAACCTGCGGCTGGATCTCCAATTTCACCATCGATATCGTCTACGAGCGCCATGTCCATTGTGAAAACCTTAAACATCTCTAATTCAACTTGTGCTGGTGTGCCCTTTGCGTTAACTAGACTCTCTGTAGATGCAACTTTTGCACTTGGGGTACCTGTAAGCATAGCTGTATCACGCCATTCATCCGCCACGAAGTAGCTGGAATCTACTTTTTTAACCCACTCATCTCGGTTGTCTGCTACCCCCTCTTCTTCCAAGTCTTTGTCAGATTGCCAGGTAGTTTTTTGTCCCCAGATACATGAATGGCCAATTTGCCATGTGAATATATTCATTGTCTCTTGAGGTCTTTTTAATATATCCTTCATGTGACCTAGATCGTATATCGAAGCCATACCCATGCTTGACTCGCCAATTGGGTCTGTTCTTTCCGCGCAGAAAGTTAGATAGTTCTGGTATCTTCTTCCTTGTTGATTGTCCTTAGGCTCTCCTGTTTCCTCGTCAACATAATCATGTTCAACCATGAAGTCTAATACTTTCTCGGAGTCTAGGTTTCTTTCACGCGGAGACATGGAGTACCTAACGTTTCCGAACATGTCTGGAGCTGCGCCTACACTAGCAACGGCTTGATCATTGCTTTCGGTATACCTAGACGGGTTAAACTTAGCGTGTGGTTGAGTATAAGCTGCTCCAGCTTTTGGTATGATTGCGGTAGAGATGGCGCTAGGAAGTAGTGACAGAATACCTGATGCCCTATTAGCAATAGACCCTGTATTCATACCTAGACCTAGGTTGATGTTTCTTACGGCCATACCTAAGAATGAATATTGATTGTAAATATCAAACGGAGTGTCTTTAGCATCTTCAACATCCATTGCTATATTGTGTGTTGATATCTGATTTTTGAAGGCTGTATACTCTTCAATCTGCGGTGCAGTTGACGGACCTAGGCCATAGCTTGCAGATTTTGAATTATCTATTAATGCTCTACCTATGAAAATTGCATCAGCGGCATTCCCGTCTGTTGTGTCGGCATTTAATGGTAGGCCTGATGCGCGCTTAATTACTTCAGTGATAGCTCTATCTGCTAAGAAGCCAACAACTACATCGATAGCAATATCAATAATGAACTTCACACCTCTAACTACCCATGTTGCTCCACCTGTAAATAGTCCTGCTCCGATTGCCGCTACGTCTGCCGCTTCGGATAGAAGACATATAGTTCTAACTGCGAGCTCTCCTTGTAGCTTTTGATCATTCACCCCCGTGTTATCAGAAATACCTCCGAGGTTAATCATGCCTCCAACACCGTTGATTATTCTGTCTGTAAAGCCATTGAAGCTATCTAGAACGCCCAAGAGTCCGCCTGAGGATAATACAAAGTCTTCCGATCCTGGTGTAATGCCAGGTGAAGACCCGGTAAGTGCAAGTTGCATAGATGTAGAGTCAGATACATTGGTGCGACTGGACTGCCCCGATGATAATATTTCACCAATCAACCTAAGGGTTCTACCATCGGTGTCTTTGCCGGCTTTCACTTTGTGGACTTCGGACATAATCATAATCGCATAAGCAGTTAACTTGCCAATTTTGACAGTTTTTACACCAGCGGTTATTAGTCGAGGTATTTCGTAAATAGCACAAGCTCCGCCTGTAGCAGCTATGGTAGCGCCTCCGAGTCTACTAGGGTTACCATTAGAATCCAATTGTGTATCTGTGGGGTTAGATCCTGGAGAGTTAGGGTCTCTCGATAAATCTCTGTTGTTTCTGGCTGTCGATTCGTCCGAAGAGTGATTGTGATCAGACATCATTGCATCGAAACTTTCCTTATGTGCGTTTCTAGTAGCGTCCTCGTCGATTAGTTGGCCGCGTTCATTTCTAAGGCCGGCACTCTCATTCGCTCCTACCTCTTTGTTGATTTTCTTTAGGTTAGTCTCTTTATCTGCTTCCGGAGAGAGTTTTGATGCCTTGTTGATCTTCAGCCTTCCCATAACGTTATGGAATGTTTTCCCGAAATAAGAATGAACCCGTGAGTTATACACGTTGTTTGACACTTTTCGAAAACTTGGTTCAGTATTTCTGAGGCGATTAAATTCTCTAGCGTTGGTGGCTGTGAGCTTTCTTGTCTTGTGGTTACCACTTGAGTCAAACCCATCTGAAACTTCAAGGCTAATGGAGTTGATTTTATGGCGACCAGTAACTGACCTACTGTCTGTATTAACCTCAAATCCAGCAGCTCGATACTTCTTAACCTGCTTATCGCTGAGGGTCTTATACTTACACTTAAGAGTGGTAGTGCGGCAAATCATGCTGACGTCCATATCTCTATCGATTTTACTGGCAAGCATTCTTTCGCTGCGTACTTGAGTAGCTGCAGAGCTGTCCGATAGTTCTGCGGTGAATATTTCAGTTAGTTGTAGTGGAAGTGCCATGCCGGTCATAAGAGATAAAACCACTAGAATACCACCGAGCACTCCAAGTGCAGCAGTAGGTCCTAGGAGATTATTAGTTTTACGAACAGCACTGGCAGCTAGTTTGCCCTTTGCTCCACCTATCTTCTCTAGCTTGTCAGCCGCACTGTTGACATTATTTTCCCATTGACCGGATTGCTCTTGATTTCGGACGCTAGACAGATTGTCGTCTTGGCTTTGGTCGAGTTCATTCGCATCGCTAGTAGTTTGATTTTCTAAATTATCAAGCTCGTTGGCAGAATCAGATTTTCGTCCACCCGAAAAGAAGTCATCATTGTAATGACTGTCACCAGGATTTACACCTTTATCCCTCTCTTTCGGATCCATATTTTATCCCACCACGTTATTTCTGTTTTGCTAAGTCCATCGGGTTAGATGTTACTAGCTTGGTCTCAGTATCACTAGCAATCACTTGGATATGCACGTGATTCTGTCCGGCAAAGAATAACCCCTGCCCCACCGGAAAGCCTGTTAAACGTTTCTTCTCTTCTTCAGTTAATTTAAATACATCACTCAATACATCAACGGCACTGGCTGATTGCTTCAGCAGTAGCTGCATCGATGAGTTAGCTACAATCGCTCGACCCATCTTACTGCCCATAAAGTCTTCTACGTCCTGAGTAATTGTAGTAATACCTAGGTAGTACTTACGAGCTCGCTTAGCTAGGCTAAAGAGGAAGTTAGCTGAATCTTCATAGCGCATCAGCTGCCACGCCTCATCCACAATCAACATACGTCGTCGTCGCTCTGATCTAGTAATATTCCAGATGTGACTCAGAACGATATACATAGCTACTGGACGGAGCTCGTCTTCAAGGTCACGAATGTTGAATACTACCATGTTGTTGTTGATATCAATGTTGCTCTGCTGTGAGAAAATACCAGCGAATGTACCGGTTGTATACTTCCTCAGTCGCTGAGCAAGGCTAGGGCCTGTTCCACCCATGTGAACTAGTGTGTCATATAAATCAGACATTGTTGGTGGTCGAGATGAGTGAGTTAATGGATCACTCGTAATACCAACCCGGGCGTATGTATCAATTAGGGCCTGATCAAGATCAGCCTCTTCAACAGGACTTAGGGTAACAGTAGTGTTAGTTGCTGTTGCACCACCAAGCATTAGGCGTAGTAGACCGTGAAGTGTAACTAGGTTAGCTCTTAGGGCGTCGTTAGCGTCTTCAGTGTCGATAATCTTTGGAAGGTCGAATGGATTAATACGAACGTCAGAGTTAAGGCTTAGACGGATATAGCTACCACC
>CAYZJK010000009.1:0-2658 GCA_964479125.1 uncultured Candidatus Saccharibacteria bacterium | reverse complement strand
AGTTGATCCATCAGCTGGGGAACGGTGCTATTTAAGCCCTGTTCCTGTTGAGAGCTAGCAACCTTACTGAATACTAACTGCTGGCCAAATAAAGTCTCTACCTTATTTTGTACGAAGGTAAGGTCATCGAGGCTGTCGGCGTAAAGAGTAATATAAAGTCCGTAGCGGAAGAATTTTTCACTACCAACTTGAAGTTCGTCTCGAAGCTCTTCAGCATCCATTAGGGCGGCTTCTAGTCCCGGATCTCGAGTTCGACCCTTTTCAGCGTTAATCGACATACTGGCTTCAAGCTGGGTCACCTTCTTCTTTAGGTTCTCCATAATGATTTGAGTATCAACAGGATAAAGGAACATACTTACATCAAGTACTTCATCCATATTGATAATGCTGCTCAGCCAGCCAGTCCAGATTTGTCGAGGGTAGCCATAGACGTAAAGTGTACGACCATACTTAGTACCTAGTCGGAAGTGGTCTGAGTGAAACTCAAGGCTACTTGGAGCAATAAGATCTCGTAGTGTATTAACGCCCTTTAGGAAGGCAGCTTCAACTTCAGCAGCTTCGCGTGCGCGCTGCTGGGCGGCGATATCGACAGCATCTCTTTTCTTCTTAGCCACTCTACATGCCTCCTTCTGCAATATTTGGTCGAGGCGCTTCCCCGTCACCCTTTCTTACGTATGTAAATGTGTTTTGTTCAAAATTACCTAATGGTTCGCGTGTAGCTGTGTCGGGATTGTAGTAGTTATAGTACAGCTCACCCAACTCTTTACTGTTAAGTTGAGTACAATGAACCCCCATTTGGAATAAACCGTTCATAACAGAATCTACTCGGTTTTTAATTTCATCCTTAGCTTTCTGGTAGCTAACTTTATCGATTCTAGTGACGTTTGGAGAGTCTGTTCCGAAAAGCTTTCCAAAGATGCTTTTACCTTTCTCTTTAGCCATACCGAAGTCGCCGATTAGAGAGTATGGGATAACTACGTAAAAAGTTTTATCCATAATGTTAGCTTCTGCTGATAGGATGTCGATAAATTCAATATAATCATCCATTAATACACCTAGAAGCATGTTGTCTTGGGTTCTTCGTATATCGATAAGCTTCTGAAGATATGGGCCAATATCAACCCTCTGTGATCGGACTAGGATTTGAACCGGATGAGTTAGAGAGTTAATAAAGTTTTGGTATGACGCGATTACTCCGTCGCGCTCTCTCGAGCTCATAAGGTCAAAGTTAATCGACTTGCAGGCAATTACCGATCGGAAGCTACCATCAGACATAATCATCATGTTATCTCTAATTTCAGAAAACAGAAGACTATTCTGAGTAGTGTTCTTCGGCCGAGGTGGCAACGTTGCAGGTGGTACCTGCTGAGGTGGCTGTTTTAAAGCTTGAGGCTGATAGCCTACAGGAGCTTGCTGCTGTTGAGGCGGAAACTGACCCGGACCTGGCGCTGGTTGCTGCTGGTACGGATTTTGAGGATACTGTCCAGGAGCACCATAAGAAGGCCCACCTTGTTGTGGGTGGCCAGAGTTCTGTTGGTTTTGTGGCTGCACTTTGCTTATACCCCCGATTGATTAACGTAAAGAAATATGGACTTCTCCATCTGGATTGCCCGATGAAGTATTTAGATGTTGTTCTTGCTGCTCCTCGATACGCTGAGCCTCGCGAGCTACCGAAGCAACAGTTAATCCATCAGTCTCATTAACAAGTCTCATTATATCAGGCGAAGGCTCTGAAATGCTAGTGCTTTGCTCCCCTGTTTCAGGCTCGAATGGCGAACGCATTGGCGTATCGTTTTGAAGCGGCTGTATAACCGATTGCTTGATACTGTCTGGGTATGGATCGAACTTAGGAACTTCGTAGGTATCACTACTTGAAGGTTTTGGCTTCGGTTGGGGCTGAGCTGGTAGCGCCTCAGGATGTGTGGTTTGTGCAGCTGGAGTCATATTAATCTGACCGTATGTCTGAATCTCAGGCTGCTGTGGGGCTTGCTGATGAGGAGATGGCATGGCTGTGTATTGCTGTTGACCTGCCCCAATAGCTGCAGTCTGCATTGAATCACGAACAGCTGACATATGCTCTTGTTTCTGGTTCGAGATTAGTCTGTCGAATTTTTGAGCGGCCGCGTTATCTTCATCTAGCATGTCGTTAGCTTGTTGAGCTTCGCGGTAGCTAGATTCATGCATAGATGTTACGCCTTCGGATGGAATGCCAGTACCTCTAACAGCCCAGCCTCTAGAGTCGATAATATCGGTCAGGTAGCCTAGTCGATCTCTCGCCTCTTCTGCCGAGATGGCTTTAGTACGTTCAGGTTCGATTCCTTTAGGCGCAGTGATTTCCACTAGTGCTGTGATACCGTCTGGCTGCCATAGACGCTTACGTGGCTTTAAGAAATAGAAAGAAACAAGTGCAAGAAGATATGTCTCCATTGGCTGATCTTTCTTTAGTGGTAGGGCTAATGCAAACAGTACGATAACTATTGGAGCTGGTATTAACGCAAGAGGAAGTAGGATTAAGGATAATACATATCCTAATCCTATAAACCCGAAGGCTGTCATCAGATAAACAAATTGGCGAAAACTAAACGGACCAAGTAGTTTATCGTCGGCTTCTACGTCTTGTGGAACTTTATATGCTGACATGTATTAGTTATATCTTAA
>CAYZJK010000008.1:2102-25692 GCA_964479125.1 uncultured Candidatus Saccharibacteria bacterium | reverse complement strand
AGACGGTATATAGATTACCTGGGTGCATATATTTAAGTTGCGGTCGGTTATCCATTTGACCTGAGGCAATTGTCTCAGGGGTTGAGAATGGCGGACCATGGAAGGTGTGCAAGACTGGAGGAAGACCAGGAATACGACTTACCGGCGAGAAGAAACTAGGCCCAATGTATGGATTGTGATCATGAATGATATCAAAGTCACCCGCTTCTTCAATTTGTTTTAGCGCGTAATTAAGATGCGTCTGCATCGCCTGCAGCGGTGCATCATAATACGGGAAATCAATTGTATCGAATAATTCTTTTCTGTAGACCGAATGGGTTTTTACGCCTGATATCTTTCGAGCGCCGTTGGCAAACACTTCCACAACCACATCATCGCGACCCTTGAGTTCATTGACAATTCCCTGTACAACCAACTCAATGCCGCCATACCCCTTGATTGGCATTGCCAGCCAAGGTGGAGCTATCATCGCAACTTTTAGTGGCTTACGGCTAGATTTTCTAGTTGAGCCATTGCTTTGTTTCATTGTGTTTTTATTGTAGCACGAAAAAGCGTATGATAGATATATGAAGGAAAGGCATGAGAACGTATCTTTACCAGAAGACTTTCACCTCCTACCTGACGAGGAGCTTGTTTCAGCAGTAGATCACGGAGCTAGACAACCCAACCGAGTCCTATCTAGCCTCGACCAAATCCTAAGACTCACTAAAGCCGAACACCCTGATAGAATCGGCAAAACAGGACCAGCACTCGCTGCTATCGCGATTGAAGCTAGTGACTTAATCAACTCGAGCGAGATACCTACTCACCTACGACTTTACGAAGCCGTTTTTGGTCGTGACTCACTCAGAACGGCAATTGACTTAATTTCGGTTCACCCAGAACTCTGTCGCGCCTCGGTTCTTAGATTAGCTGAACTTCAAGGCCTAGAAGATAACCTAGAGCGCGAAGAAGAGATGGGTAGAATCATCCACGAATCCCGCCATCAAAACGACCCTGTCGCAGCCAAGCTATCAATGGAGCGTGGCTGGGGTTGGCCATACTATGGCTCAGTTGACGCTACGCCTGAGTTTATTCGCACCCTTACTGCGTACTGCCAGAAAACCGAGGAGAACACCGCCTTCCTATTCCAAGAATATGTAGATCGCCACGGCAACACTCAAACCATTAGCCACTCCCTCGAGCTAGCTCTTGCTTGGATTGAGCGACGAATGAATAGCAACGCTGAAGGCCTAATTGAATATAAAACACCACTAGAGAATGGTATTGAGAATCAAGTTTGGAAAGACTCGCCAGATGCTTACCACCATGAAGACGGCACTATCGCTAACTTCGATAAACCGATCGCTTCAATTGAAGTGCAGGTCACCACTTACGACGCCCTACTAGACGCCGCCGAACTGTTTCGAGATATTCTCGACCAGCCCGAAAGAGCTGAAGAACTTGAAGCTAAGGCCGAGCATCTAAAGAATGCTACCTTAGATTTATTCTGGACTGAAGATAAGGGAGGATACTTCGCACTAGGCCTAGACCGAGACAAACACTGCAACCCTAGACAACTAAAGGTTAGAACCTCAAACATGGGCCACGTTCTTAACTCTCGCCTGCTTGAAGGTGATGATGACCCAGAAATAGTGCGCAAGCGTGAAGCAGTAGTAGCACAACTCTTAACACCTGAAATGCAGAATGTCAGCGGCATTCGGACTCTCGCCAGTGATGAAGTTAGATTTAGACCAGGCGCCTATCATAATGGTAGTGTATGGCCATGGGACACCCACCACATCGCTAAGGGTCTGCGCAGGCAAGGTTATCATGACATAGCTAATGCTCTTGATGACAAACTGCTATTGATCAATAAGACGATTGGCACCTTCCCGGAATACGTTCGCGGCGACGACGCTGATCTTCCGTCGGTTAATACTCACACCATTGTCGTTAGGAATACCTACACTGGTGAACTAAACCAAGTAGAACAGCCACCGCAAGAGATTCAAGCTTGGACAGTGGCTGCAATGCTAGCGACAGAGTCTCGCAAGAAACGAAACGCACCGCCTAGTAACTAGTTTGCCTGCTTCTTGATGATTGAATCGATAGTGATTCGATCAAAGCCCATCACGCCTTCGATAGTGTCGCTATCGTCATGCTTAATGATCGTAAATGGCACGCCATTCTGACCACTTATCTCAACCATCTCTTTAGCAGCACTCATGTCTTCATCAACAAATTTTTCAGTAAATTCGTGACCCTCTTTTCTTAACCATTGCTTAAGGCTATAGCAATAGACACATGTCTTAGTTCCGTAAACTGTTATCTGCATTTCTTCTCCTTTATTTGTTTTGTTATTACTTACACTTATTAATCTTTAAATGATGTTGGTGAACTTTTTCAATAGAATCTAGCCTACTCTTATGTTCAGCTTCTAGCTCTTTAAGGTTTGGTTTCTTCTGTGTATCTGACTCTTCAGCGCTAGACTCTTTAGTCTTAGGCTCTTGTTTAGACTCGTTCGAAGAATCCTTAGAGACTTTAGCCCACCGCTCACTCTCTTGCTTAATTAGACCCTCTCTATAGCTATCAATTGAAACCCTGAACGCGGAGCTACAAGTAACCTCTGTCTTACTAGATTGCCCAGTAGACTGCTCCTGTGTTTCGACAGCTTCAGGCGGATCGTAGGCGAGGCTACCGCTCGCTTTTGCCGCCTCTATAAACCCGGTATTGAATTCAATATACTCATCAATATTCGATTCTGAATTCAAGAGCGCTTCAGCCGACTCAGTATCAGTTAGATCTACATCTATTTCAGGCTCTTCTTTGGTAGCTTCAGCTGCTACCTTTTTCCCGCCACTCTGCACCTCAGCCTCAACTTCGGATTTCGGATGAAATAACATGACGATAGGCACAATAGTAGAGGCTATAAATCCGAACACTAGAATACCAGCTATAATATAGGCTGCCATTTTCTGCCTAGATGTAAACTCCACACCAACCTTTCTTTAAGCACTCTGAAGGCTAGTGCTATATCGTCACTAAATAAGTATCTATACCTATTATAGCCCATCGCTCGAAGCATTGCTAAAACCAGCGCCAAACTAGACTTGAATACAAGCAAACTTTACATTTATAAAAGCTTACTATATTCATAAGGTATTGGCATATTAAGTCAGTAGAAAGGATTACTACGAAAAAGCTACCAGAAGGTGAAATATCCAACCGAGTGTACAAGTTTTGCGTACTCGCTCGGCTATCACAGTAAGAACTTGCTGATACTGTTGGTGTGTCTAAGTAAACCATCTACGCTATGGAGAAAGGTAGTTACTCACCGACACTTGTGCTAGCGTTCAAAATCGCACAGTACTTTGACCAAGACATCAACGAACTATTTTCGTACACAAATACAGGGCTATGTATCGCAATTTTCGGAGGCATTATCATTGCGTCACTCGTGGTGTACTTTCTTCTGATTCATCAGATTGGCAAAGTAGACTAGCGAACCGCGATGATTCGCCTGAAGATTGATCGCATTGCGTTTGCATCAGGCCTTGTAGCGATGGCTATCTATGTGACATCTATCCCCTAGGAGACTATGAATATCACACAGTTGAGCTTGGTACCGCTTGCATTTACATTCGTGGCTGGTGCGATTGCCACTGCAGTATTCGTCGCGAAGAATCGTTAGTATCTACACAGAGGTTTGCAACCCTCGACGCAAGATGTGTCTAATATGCAAGTGACTAGAATAGTGTCACTGGTGCCTGATCTAAGACATCAAACAACTACTCATTTTTATTTGGTAAATAAACTTGATGGAAATTAAAAATAGCCAGCGCAGCTGACTAAGTATAAAATCAATTTGGTGCGGTGAAGAGGACTTGAACCTCCACAGGATTGCTCCCACTACCACCTCAAGGTAGCGCGTCTACCAATTCCGCCACCACCGCATATCTAAGCATAGTTAACTATATCAAAGGTAGACTGGAGTGTAAATAGACTACGGCGTAGTGTAGGCGTCCGCTTGACGTACCGCCCACTCACTCACGTTATAGTAACGACCAACGTGAGTAATGTAATTAGCATCAGGTGCAAATGCAGTAGTTGACCGGTTAGTAGCATACGAAACAACTGACTGATAAAGACCAATAGCTGGTGCATCCTTTAGCCACTGCTCATAGAAGGCTTCATACTTTACCGCCCTTAAGTCCTGATCAGCTCTAGACCTAGCAGACACTAATGACTCATCGGCAATATTGCTACTGTAGTTAGTAAAGTTAAGCCCTCTAGCTGTCGCTTGAGAAGAGTGCCAATAGGCATAGACGTCAGGGTCAGCACCAATCGTAAGCTCATGAACTAGGACATCATAATTTCGTGGCTGAAGTACTCCACTTGTCATACTCTGTGTAGGATCATTCGGATCAATCACCTCGGTCTCAACTCTAAAGCCAAGCTCCTTCCACTGACTACTTAGACTTTCAACTAGCTTTTCATAATCAGGATCTTTTAATGAAACAACCCTAATCGATAAAGCCACATTGTCTTTAACCCTAACCTTGCCGTCTTGAGGCTTCCAGCCTGCTTCATCTAGAATTCGCTTTGCCACTGCTAAGTCATACTTGGGCTTCTCGGCACTAGCTGGAATTTGAGAAGTAGGTATATATGGTGAGTTAAGCACATTTAAGTCTTCTGACACTGCATCGACTACTCGTTCAACATCAGTGCCAATTTGCAGCGCCTTTCTTAGGTCTCGGTCTTTTAGTACTGTACCCGTAGTGTTGAATAGCGCGTACACGCCAGCCCTAACCGTCGAAGTGTCAGTTTTATAGTTAGATCGCTCCTTGAAGTCTTTAACATCCTGCATAGATAGGTTACTAGCAGCGTTAATCTCCCTAGTCCTTAGTCCATTAGCTAGAGCTTCAGAATTAGGGTATGAGTGTAGCTGAAAACGATTTAACCGTGGCGCATCGCTGTAGTAGTCATCATTACGTTCCATGACGATAACTGCTCGACTGCTACCATCTAGTCCACTCACATACTGAGTATCCCGGTACTTAAATGGACCACTAGTAACCGGGCTAGTACTAAAGTCACTTTCACGTAGCTGTGAAGGCTGAATCGAACTTAAGATATGTTCAGGTACAACTGGGAAGGTTAGTGCATGCGGGAACGGTGCATAGGCAGCCGGAATCTCAAACTTAACAGTTCGATTGTCCACCTTCTCTGCTGTCACCTCACGCCATGTGTTACCTAGGACAGCTCCTGCACCTGGATCTTTCATCACTTCAACTGTAAAAACAATATCATCAGCATCAATTTGCTGACCGTCAGACCAGAAAGCATCTTCCCTTAAGGTAACTGTATAGGTCTTACCCTCATCACCAACATCATAACCTGTAGCAAGATCGGATCTTAAGTAGCCTTCGTTGTCATAATCAAAAAGAGATGAAAACATCAGCCGAGAAAGGCTCTGTTCAGCCGGGCCAGAGGTATAAAGAGGGTTCACCGAACCAATCTCGCCTACTACACCTTCAGCGTAAGTACCACCTGGTTCGGTCGCAGTGGTTGAGTATGTATTTTGTAAAACTGCAAACTGAAGCCAAACCAAGAAAAGCAAAGTTCCGACCAGAATAAACCAAGCTGCCATCGCTCGGCGAACACGCTTAACACTAGACAGCCTTGAAAAGAAGAATGTCTTAGTATGTTCTCGAGTTGCGCTCTGCGCTTGCCGCGCTCTTTGTACAAGTTCGCTTGTACTATGTAAATTCTGAAATCGATTCCAGCGCTTAACGGGCTTCTGACTCATTTCACACTACCCAATTGACGGGAGTAGCAGCCCAACAATTATCGATAGTACAAACACTACTGCCATTACAATAGTAAATTCAAATAAACTCTTATCAACACCACGTCGGGTAGTGTATAGCTCACCTGACGCACCGAATCCTGCACCTAAAGTAGCACCTCGCTGCTGTAGCAAGATACAAATAATCATTAGAATTGCTGAACCCATCATGACGTACTCTAAAATCTGTAAAACAAGATCCATCCTAAAACTCCTCTTTTTTCTTCATAATCTGTAATTCTCTGGCGCTTCCTACTATATAGTTTATCAAACTAAGGAACATACCGGCAAAAATAGAATCTAGGAAGGTCATAGATAGACCTGGTGTCATTTGTAGAGCTAGCCATACCATGAAGCCATTAACTACAAAAGTAAATAAACCAAGTGTTAAGAGAATGGCTGGTAGAGATAGAATAACTAAGATTGGCCTGATTAGAGTATTAAGAATCGAGAAAATAAAACCAGCCAATAGGAATATGCCTACGCTAGTATCTACTTCGCTAGGTGTTAATCCTGTCCCTAAAAGTCTAACCGCTACCCAGAGACCAAACGAGTTGGCTATCCACCGGACGATAAACAGTATCATCTGCGCTTTCATTTAAATAATTATAGCATACTACATGCCCGTAGATAGTCTGCTCGATAGGTTAACATTTCCAGTTTCTGTAACTAGAATATTATCCTCAATCCTAACCCCGATTGCTTCATCTTCTATGTATATACCAGGCTCTACTGTCAGGATCATACCTGGCTTAAGTGCACGATGTGGCGACAATGATTCATGTACATCAATTCCGAGTCCATGAGAAATAGAGTGCGGCATATATCGCCTTAAAGACCTCTCATCATACTCACCCTTAGCTAACCCTATTTTAACTAGTTCACTGAGGACTATCTTATTAGACTGCTCAACGTAATCCTTAAAGCTTAAACCAGGTTTTATTATCTCAATAATATTCTTTAACGACCTTTCAACAGCTGCGTGTACTTCCTTATGCCGGTCTGACACCTCGCCAATTGCATAGGTTCGAGTAATGTCTGCATTGTAGCCATCGATATTAATACCGACATCCAACAGCACGAAACCATTACTGTCTAATGGCTGATTGTTGTCGACATAGTGCAGCGTACAAGCGTTCATACCCTTGGCAACGATTGGCTGATAGGCATGCTCCCCACCTCGTCTAATAAACTCGGCGGTCATATCAGCATTAATTTCAGCCTCAGTTTTATAGCTGTCGATTTTAGACTTAATCATCTCAAACACCTCAACAGTCGCATCAACACTACGCTGCATAGCCTCTACCTCAGACTGAGACTTAATCGCTCGCTTCTCGGCTAGGTCTTTACGAATATTAACTGGCACATGCCCGCTATTCTCAATTAAATCCCAGGCTCTTTTATCAGAAGGGTTTATGGTCATTCCGAAATCTTCGGCCTTTAATGGCTTTAAAGCACCGATCTCTGTCCCCTGCTCTAGGCTTTCTAGCCAGGCCTCTAGTTCCTCATGAGACCATACTTCCTTAGCGCCACTTAGTGATAGGGCTTTGTCATCAGGTAAGTAGCCATCAAACTTCTTCTCAATTTCATCAAGGCTGGGCCGAACTAACCTAGTGTCACCTAGCTCATCTTCAACCACCATCCAGCCTGGCTGACTAATCTTAGTTAACCAAAAGAAATTAGACTCCTGCCTGAAATTAGCGGCCATATCACCACTTAGCTGCATTTTGTCATAAGCTGAAATTATATACATTGAACTCTTTTCTTATAAATACTTTTTTAAACTATCAACAATCTTTTGAGAAACTACTTTGCGAAGCTCCTCTTCTGACGCACTAGCAATCTGCTTAACGCTACCGAATGTCTTAAGAAGCTTCTTACGTGTCACTGGGCCCACTCCCGGTATTTCATCCAGCTGACCCTGACTCTGTCCTTGCCTCTTAAGCACAGTATGATAACTGACAGCAAAGCGATGCGACTCATCCCGAATGCGCTGTAACAGCTTAACCACATCCGTATATGGACTACGCACACTCGCCTGTCTTAAGTTCTTGGCGTGTGAAGAACTCTTCATTGCACCGATATGTAGATTGACCACCCAGAAATTACCAGACTCGTGCGCTGATACACCTGGCACCTCACCGAAAGATAACTTCTCAATATAAGCCAGGTCGATATTTGAACCTTCTTTGTGGATCATAATCTCTTCATCTCTTTTTGCAATGCCGATCACTGGAATCTTTAGCTGGCTTTCACCCAGCACCGCCACGGCCGCTTCAAGCTGACCCTTACCGCCATCGATAATTACCAGATCTGGCTCACCCCATGAAGCTAGGTTTCGTGCCGCAAGCCGGCGCGATAACACCTCTCTCATGTTGCCGACATCATTATTAGCCTGGATCTTAGTTTTAAACTTACGGTAATCTGCTCGACTACTCACACCATTAAGGAACACCACCATGCTTCCGACTACATTAGTGCCGCTCATATGCGAGATATCGTAACCTTCGATTCGCTGCGGAGCTTTACCTAAGCTAAGAATTTCCGTTAAGTCAGCTAGGGCTTTATCTTTAGAAATTTGAAGATGCTCCTTATCTCCAAACATCACGCGACGCTGCAGCTCCTTCATGTGCCTAATTTGGTTACGATACTTAGCAGCTAATTCAAATTCTTGGCGCGCCGCTGCCGCCTTCATTTCCGCCTCAAGTTCAGAGACTAGTTTTTTACGATTGCCTTTAATATAGCTAATTAACTTTCTTAGGTTAGCTTTATACACCTCGGGACCCTCAGACATCTTCGGGCTCAGACCAATCTCTTCATTTAAGCTAGACTCACCCGGTCGTGGTGGTGTAGTTCGATATGGAAAGACTCGTCTTAAAAGCCTAACTGCCTGCTTTAAGGCAAAGCCATTATAAAATGGGCCATAATAATCGGCTCCGTCATCTAAGGGATTGCGCGTAAAGGTAACCGTTGGCCACTCATCCTTCATGTTGATACGGACATACATCTGACTCTTATCATCGCGCAGCAGAACGTTATACTTAGGCATATAACGTTTAACCATCTCGTTTTCTAGAAAGAGTGCGTCAACCTCACTCTCTACTTCAATCCAGTCTACATCTGCAATATCGTTAACTAGCGCCATCGTCTTATTATCGAAAGCGCGCTTAGACTGAAAGTACTGCCGTACTCGATTCTTAAGTACGGCAGCCTTGCCAATGTAGATGATATTCCCGGAAGCGTCTTTATGGAAATAGACACCAGGGGATCTAGGCAGCTCTTTAAGCTTGGCCTTTAGAACAGTAGACATATATCTATTATATCACCGCCACTAATGTAACAGTAGTCAGAAAGCTAATGCTAGCAACTAGTTGCCGTTGATGTCGTGTCCACCAAACTTATTGCGCATAGCAGCAAGTAGCTTAGTGCTGTAATCAACTTGACCCTGCTGTGAAGCTAGTCGGACATCAAACGAAGCTTGAATTGCCGGCAGATCAATCCCTAAATCTTTAGCGGTCTCTAGAGTCCAACGAGTTTCGCCCGATTCGGCTACTACACCAGACACCCCCTCAAGTTCAGGTGACTCTTGAACCGCCTCAGCAGCTAGCTCATTTAGCCAAGAAGTTACAACACTACCATGCTGCCAAATTTCACCTGCTCGGCCAACTGGAATATCTTTAATTGGACCCTCGCGTAGCATCCGATAACCTTCAGCGATACTCTGCATCATTCCATACTCAATAGCGTTATGTACCATCTTTACATAGTGACCCGCACCATTTCCACCAAAGTACTCATAAGCACCCGCTGGCGCGGCTAGAGTTTTAAGAAGTGGCTCGATGTAGTCATAGGCTTCACGCTTACCACCGACCATCATACAAAAACCACGCTTCTCACCCCAGACACCGCCACTTGTACCGATATCCACTAGGTTAATTGAGGCCTCACTTGCACGAGCACTCCTGGCGCTGTCTAGTCGATAATCACTGTTTCCGCCATCAATCAAAATACTATCTGATGGCAGCACAGACGCCCATGCGTCAATTTCAATATCTACCACCTCCGATGGAACCATTAACCAAACAACGATCCGCTCGCCGTTTTGAATATGGTTCATAATTTCTTCTTTAGTTTTTATACCAACTGCACCCTGCTCGATGTACGGATCCATAACAGCTAAAGTTCGGTTATGAACTAGTACTTCATGTCCATCGGCCATTAACTTACGTGCAATCTGAGACCCCATCCTTCCGAGTCCTGCAACTAATACTTTCATTCTGTACCCTCCTAATTATCTTGGTAATCGGTATAGACGCTAAACTTACCTGCATCTAGCAGTAGCTTAGCTGGCTGTTCATGAGCGTCAATATCTTCGTAAAGTAGGCGCCTCACCTGTTCGTGTTTGGATTTACCATATGCGAATAGGACTGCCTCATCGAGCTGAGCAATCGCCTCACCTGTCATAGTTATCCTTGGGTAATCATCTCCGACATAATAAACCGCTAATTCATCAGAATCTACACCTGAAGTGTGTGGTAGGATGCCGGCCGTGTGTCCATCAGCACCCATGCCAAATAGACCAATTCGATAAGAGTAGGTATTAAAGAGTTCGTACAGCTTAGCGCTAAAATCACGAGCCGTGTCTTCTGGTGACTCACCACGAAGTACACGATAAGCGTTGATAGACTCAACAGCAAAACCTAACTGCATTAACTGAGTCCAGTTTTCATCCTCATGCCCAGGATTACCATAACGCTCATCAGTTAGCGTAATGCAAAGAGAGCCTGAGTCGACCTCGACTAGACTCTCTAGGACTTTTGTTGCAACACCCATCGCTGAACCACCAGGCACAAGCCACAAGACAGATTCACCACTCTCTAAACGGTTCGAAATTGCTGTGGTGAGATACTCTACTATCTCACTATGGTCGGACGTTGAAATAAGATTCATATCTTTCTTAATAAAGTAGTATAACCTATTTACAAATTAAAGTGTAGCCACTAAACAGCAGTTACGCCAGCCAGAGCTTTTTCACGACAAGCTTCGGTGTGATAAAGTTTATCTTTATCCTGCTTACAGTTCTCACAAATAAGCACTAAATCATTACAGCCTACCCAAGCGCAGTTCTCAAAGTTTGAAGTTTTACCCCGACAGTGGGTACATTCGCCAATATCTTTAGCATCCTCAGAAAACTCTACTGTCATGCGATCATCAAAGACTCGTAGCTTACCTTCCCATAGACCCTCATCAGCAAAAGCTTCACCATACTTAACGATACCACCGTCGATCTGATAGACCTCCTTGAAGCCACGATTCTTCATCAGAGCTGAAAGAATCTCACAGCGAATTCCGCCAGTACAGTAAGTTACGATCGGCTTATCCTTTAGATCGTCATACTTACCACTCTCAAGCTCTGGAATAAAGTCTCGGCTAGTATTTACATCCGGTACGATCGCACCCTTAAACTTACCAACCTTAGCTTCATGTGCGTTACGTCCGTCAAAGAAAACTAAATCTTCACCCTTTTCTTCAACTAACTTGTGTAGCTCTTCAGGCTTAACGTGAATGCCGCCATTAACAACACCCTTTTCATCAACCTGAACTTCCTCTGGCGCATGAAAGCCAACAATCTCCTTGCGGGCCTTAACACTCATGCGTGGGAAATGCTCACGACCACCGTCGCTCCACTTAAAGACAGTCTTTCTAAAACCTTCGTACTGTTTGGTTTCTTTAATATACTTCTTCAGGTCGTCGATATCTCCACCGACTGTACCATTAATACCGTGCTTACTAACTAGAATACGACCCTTTAGATTTAAGCTATCGCATAGAGTCTTTTGCCATAACTTAATCGCTACGGGGTCTTCAATTGGCGTGAATTTATAGTAGAGTAGAATTTTTTGCATATGAATATTATATCACCCCAGTTTTTATAAAATCAAAAGCAGCTCAATTTAATATCGAGCTGCTTTTGAAGTAGATAATCTACTGCTTAAGAACTAAGCTTCAGGCTTTTCCTCACCAGCATCGCTGCCTTGTTCAGCGTCAACCTGATCAGCATCAGCTGTTTCAGCGTCACCACCAGCTGCATCGTTAGCTGCCGCTAGAGCGCTTGGCTCGTAAACAGATGCTACAGCTAGATCCATAACACTCTGGTCGTCATCATCAGTACCTTCACGGCCATCATCGTAGTCGATGATTTCTACGCCAGCTGGAACGTTGATATCCTTAACCAGTACCTTGTCGCCTTCGTTCTCTAGGTCTAATACTGACACCTTTAGAGACTCTGGTAAATCCATCGGTAGAGCCTTAACTTCGATGTGCTCTAGAGCCTGGATGATGATTAGACCAGCTCGCTCAGCCTTACTCTCACCTTCACCCTCTAAGTGAATTGGAATTTCAGCTACAACAGCTTCGTTTGCCTTAACAGCATGTAGAGATACGTGAGTCACAAGACCTTTAACTGGGTCGCGACTTACGTCCTTGATCATAGCAATGCGCTTCTTGCTACCTAGAGTAATGTGAACTGGTGTGTGAAAACCAGCAGCTGATACTACCTTGTTAATATCACGCTCGTCAGCCTGTACTGGAGTCGGGTCGATGCCTGATCCATACACAATAGCTGGAATGATTGATTCCTTGCGTAGCTTAGCAACCTTCTTGCCAAATACTTCGCGCTTCTCAAATTTAAGTTCTATCTTATTTCCCATATCTCTCCTTTTATAGCGGATACTTTTCCGGAAACTTAGATTTAATAACTCTTCTAGTATAGCATAATCTTCATATACGATCGGTGGGGCTGCATGCTACAATAAAGAATATTATGATGGAACCGCTACTAGAATTTATTACACACCTCGGTATTTTTGCAGTTATTACTGTAATTTTTGCTGAATCAGGACTACTAATTGGCTTCTTCCTACCAGGAGACAGCCTACTATTCATGTCAGGCTTCTTGGTTCAGCAAGGAATCTTTGACATTAACGTTCACCTCTTTGTGCTGCTACTCTTCATCGCTGCAGTTCTAGGTGACAATGTTGGCTACAGCTTCGGTCGCCGAGTCGGTCGAAAGCTATTTGAAAAGCCTAACTCAAAAATCTTTAAGCAAAAGTACCTAATGCAGAGTGAAGCCTTCTTCAAGAAGCATGGGCCAATTGCTATTGTTCTAGCTCGCTTCGTACCGATTGTGCGAACATTCACCCCTATTATTGCTGGTGTCTCTAAGATGCACTACAAGACCTTTTTCTTCTATAACATACTAGGCGGCTTCCTTTGGGTAACTATCTTTACCTACCTCGGCTACTACCTAGGTCAGGTTCTAACCGACATGGGCATGAACATTGAAATTATCGCCCTTCTAATCGTCTTCATATCCGTCTTACCGATCATCATCCACGCCATTAACACCAAAGAAAAGCGAGTTGCTCTTCTTAACATGGCGAAGCTACAATGGAAGACTATGGTTGGCGGCAAGAAAGCAAAGAACGCTGAAGCTGAAGTCGAGTCTGAAGACAAGTAATAATCATCGCTTCTAAAAATAGACCCCTAGCAGGGTCTATTTTTATATCTAACTTTCCTTGGCTTGATTAAAGCTCACTTAAAGGCTACAGAACTTCTTTTAAGTATCGGCCAGTGAAAGAGTCTTTATTCTTCACTATCTGCTCAGGTGTACCTTCAGCCACTACCGTACCGCCACCAGATCCGCCTTCAGGGCCCATGTCGATAATATGATCGGCTGTCTTAATTACATCTAGGTTATGTTCAATGACAACCATTGTGTTACCACCTTCAACAAACTGCTGCATAATACCGAGTAAACGCTTTACGTCAGCACTGTGAAGCCCTGTGGTAGGTTCATCGAGAATATATAGAGTCTTGCCAGTACTGCGCCTACTCAGCTCGGTAGCAAGCTTGATACGCTGCGCCTCACCACCACTAAAGGTCGTAGCTGGCTGACCTAGCTTAATGTAGCCAAGACCAACATTAACTAGAGTTTCAAGCTTGCGGTGAATGGCTGGAATATTCTCGAAGAACTCTACTGCAGTATCAACTGTCATATCTAGCACTTCACTAATGTTGCGGTCTTTATACTTAACCTCTAAAGCTTCAGTGTTATAGCGTCGGCCCTTACAAGTTTCACAAGTTACGTACACATCTGGCAGGAAGTGCATCTCGATCTTAATAACACCTTCACCCTGACAAGTCTCACAACGTCCACCCTTAACATTAAAGCTAAAGCGACCTGACTTATAACCCCTAATATTAGCTTCTGGAGTGTTGGCATATAGTTCACGGATGTTGGTAAATATACCAGTATATGTAGCTGGGTTTGACCGAGGAGTACGACCAATTGGAGACTGATCAATAATGATTGCCTTATCTAGATGTTCTATACCGTCAATCGCATCGTGCTTACCTGGCGCAGTCTTTGCACGGTGCAAGCGAGATGAAAGCTCCTTAGCTAAAATACTATTTACGAGTGTAGACTTACCGCTACCACTCACTCCACTCACAACATTGAATAGACCAAGTGGGATATCGACATCAATATTCTTTAAGTTGTTCTCTCGAGCATTACGAATAGTTAACTTACGCTCCTTATTGATCGGTCGTCGCTTCTTAGGAGTCGGAATAGATTCGGTGCCAGCTAGATAGCGTCCAGTGACACTATTCTTATTCTTCGCCACCTCACTAGGCGTACCCTGGGCCACCACTTCACCACCGTGGACACCAGCACCAGGACCAATATCTACTAGATAGTCAGCCTCACGAATCGTATCCTCGTCGTGCTCAACTACGATCACGCTATTACCTAGATCTCGTAGTTCTTTAAGGGTATTGATTAACTTATCGTTATCTCGCTGATGAAGACCAATTGATGGCTCATCCAGTACGTAGAGAACACCTTGAAGGCGGGAACCAATCTGAGTCGCTAGCCTAATACGCTGCGCCTCTCCACCACTTAGAGTATTGGCAGCTCGACCAAGCTCAAGATAACCCAGGCCAACATTACTCATGAAGTGTAGTCTAGATTTAATTTCTTTTAGAATCATTTCAGCAATCTGCTGTTCAGTTTCGGTGAGCTGTAGAGAGTCGAAGAAGGTAACTGCCTCTTCAACACCAAGACCACAAACATCCATAATGTTATAACCGTGAACAGTAACTGCTAGTACAACTGGCTTTAATCTTGCACCCTTACAGGCAGTACAAGTTCGCTGCCTCATGAAGCGCTCAATGTCTCGGCGAATAAAGTCACTATCAGTTTCCTTCCAGCGTCGCTCTAGGTTTGGAATTACACCTTCGTAGACTGAGTCGTACTTACGACCGTCGCGTAGAGACATTCGATATTTTTGCTGCCCTGTTCCATAAAGGATAATCTGGAGAGCTTCATCACTAAGTTCACTGACCTTGGTCTTTAGACTAAAGCCGTGCTCCTTAGCTACCATTTCTAGGCGCCTCATGTACCATGAGTCGTCCTGCATGCGGTTATAAGGCCGAATGGCACCCTCAGCCACTGTTAGGTTGGCGTTAAAGACTAATTCTGGATCAATCTCTAAGCGGTGCCCAATACCGGTACAGACCTCACAGGCTCCGAGTGGAGTGTTGTAACTAAATAGTCGAGGCTCAAGCTCTGGGATTTCAATGTCTGGGTTGTCGATTGAGGCGTAGCGCTGGCTTAAATGCTTTACTTCATCAGTATCAGCAAACAGAACCGTTAAGATACCTTCACCAACCTCAAGCGCCTGCTCAACGCTCTGAGCGACGCGTCCACGCATGTCTTGATTAATAGCAATACGGTCGACCACGATTTCAAGAGTATGTCGATCGTTCTTATTTAGCTCTGGGAATTCATCGAGTGAATAAACTACCCCATCGACTCGGACACGAGCAAACCCCCGCTTCTTAAACTGCTCAGGAACGTGAGCGAACTCACCCTTCTTATCCTTAGCAATTGGCGCGAGCAGCATAATACGAGTACCATCTTCGATGTTCATCACCTCATCAATAATGTCGTCCTTGGTACGCTTGGTTACCTTGCTACCTGTAATCGGGTCGTGCGGCACACCAATACGGGCGTAAAGCAGCCTTAAATAGTCATAGATTTCAGTTACTGTCGCTACAGTAGAGCGCGGGTTTCGACTAGTAGATTTTTGATCAATTGAGATAGCCGGACTTAAACCTTCAATACTCTCAACCTCTGGCTTGTCCATAATACCCAAGAATTGCCTAGCGTAGCTACTTAGGCTTTCAACGTATCGTCTTTGACCCTCCGCGTAAATAGTATCGAAGGCGAGACTAGATTTACCGGAACCGCTGAGACCCGTTATGACAACTAGCTTGTCACGGGGAATTTCAATAGAAATATTTTTAAGGTTATTCTCATTAGCTCCAACAACTTTTATCACCTCTGGCATAGATTATTATTATAGCATTTATTGACTGTCTCTACAATTACAACACCTTAAAACACCTGCATGAGAATGCTTGCTAGAAGGCTCAAATAACAGTAAAAACACTCCAATTATCCCCCTCTATTTAAAAGACGCTCATACTAAAAACATACTGACACTTATCTTTGCTTGTTACGCAAATAAATGCTATATTAATAAGTAACAGGGAGTCTAAATGAAGAAGAAATTAATATACGCACTGGGTATCTATTTAGTATTGTCCGCAATAATTAGCGGCGGCGTTCTAGATGCACTAGTTTCACTAGTTCTAGCCGGTGCCATTCCAGGAACAAGCTACAGCATCCCAGCTGATATGATGCTTCTTTTCTGGGGTGTCTTGGCCTGGCTAATCCTGGTCCGGATCATTATTCTTCCCTTCATGAGATTTGGATACGCCGCCCATAAACCTCTAATTGACCAGGCTAAGCCAATCAACTCATCTACCGCCAAAAAGAAAACTGCACCGAAGCGACGCTACAGTGCAGTTCAGAAAAGCGCTAAGACTCTAAAGTCGGCGAAATAGACTCAAACCAGAGCTTCAACTCTTCTAACACGTACTGCTGGTGCGAAGTTAAAGACTGATCAACCGATAGCTTTTGAAGCTCCTCCATAAATCCAGGCGCTTGCCTACCAAGTCGCTCAGTTCGATACTCCTCAAACTCTGCACGCTCTTCAGGCGTTAATACTCGTTCAAAGTTTCTAGCTTTATAGTGGCTAAACATACCCTTTAATCGCTCATCTTTAAACTTAGGTGCTGTCAGCTTCTTCATATCTTCTAACGAAGCGTTTCTAACTACTTCCATTAGTTTCTTATCTTCAGGCGGAGCGAATCCATCATAAAGCTGCCCTTCTGGTTCAGCTGCCTTAGGGTAAGCAGGCCGCTCACCCAAGACTTTAAGCATCCGCTGTACAATGCCAGCGTTTTCTTTTAGCTTTGCTCGGGACTCCTCTACTTGGGCAAGACTAAAGCCAATTCGAGACCAACCCGCCTCATCACGCAACACTCCAAGTGGAGCTACAGCTGGAGCTTGGTTGTATTGCAGCTTTTTAATCGGTAGTGGTACGTAACCCTCACCTCTTTCAGACCAAGGCGTATTAATGTGCTTTTTAATATCCTCTACTGTCATATCCTTAAACTGGGTGAGGTCGACTCGCATATCATAAACATAGAGATTGCCGTACTCTGCCTCACCAACTGGATAAGCGACTGTAGTAGAATGATGCTCCTGCGACAGGCCACCTGCTGAATAGATAAACGGCTGAGGTGCATCTAATTTAACGATTTCTTTAAGCTCTTTTGCGCCCCTAATCTTAAATAGGTACTTAAATAGATCGGTCTGCTTTTCAGAAATTAACTTAGTTACCCCAATTAAAGCTTCGACGTCACTTAAAGCGTCGTGAGCCTTCTCATGCTCCAGACCATTGGCCGCCGATAGTAACTCAAGTCGATTTGAAGGTAGGCCATCAACTTCCGGCCATTCAATACCTTCAGGGCGAAGAGCCCTAGTCATACGTACGACATTCAGCATATCCCAACGCGTGCGACCATCTCTGGTACACCAAGCATATGGGTCATTATACGTTCGCCACATTAAAGCCCGGATAAATTCATCATCAAACCTAATGTTGTTATAGCCAACTATAACTGTATTAGGGGTAGCAATTTCATCAATTAGTATATTCGCAAACTCAGCCTCGGTGTAGCCATCAGCTACGGTTTCCTGAGGCGTAATGCCAGTTACCATTAAAGCACCTGGACTAGGTAGAGTGTCCTCATTTAAACGAATCAAGAGATTATATGGTTCGCCAATAGGGTTAAAATTCTCGTCAGTTCGGATGCCAGCGAACTGCATAATGCGGTCTTCTCTCGGATTTAAGCCGCTAGTTTCAAGGTCGTAGAAGAAAAATGTTTGAGCCATATACTCAGTATACGCTAAAAGAGGTTAAGCTTCCTACTCAGCTTCGTAAGTATCAGCTAGAGTGAAGACATCTTCACCGATTCTAATCATGCTATCACCGTCTGCACCACGGCGCCTTAGCTCGTGCGTAATGCCATAGCGACGCATAATATCGCGCAGGCGATTAACGTTCTCGTGTCCATCAAAGTTAGTTCGACGAGCAAACTTCTCGATCTTAGGGCCAGTGACGACATACTCGTCTCCCTCTTCGTCGTATGCCACCTCCCAGCGCTCATCATTATCTTCTTCATTAAGTGAGATAACAGGCAGGCTGCCGTCTTCTTCGGCTAACTCTTCTTCGATTTCGCGGTAGCTTTCAACCTTCTGCCTAAGCAGTCGCAGCACATCAACTAGATTCTTACGAGCTAGTGATGAAATAGCAATTACTTCAGTTCCCTCTGGGGCAACTTCTAGGATTGCTTGGCGCTGCATTTCAATAATGTCGTCGTCCATCCCTTCGGTCTTAGTTAAGGCAACCACCTCAGCACGCTTAGCTAGATTCTCAGAATACGACTTAAGTTCGTTACGAATAATCTTATAGCTCTCGGCCGGATCATTGGCATAGACATCAATTAAGTGCAATAGAACGGCAGTTCGTTCAACGTGCCTCAAGAAAGCATCACCTAGACCCTTACCCTGGCTAGCACCTTCAATTAGACCAGGAATATCAGCGATCAATATACTGGTTTCATCAAAGTCAGCTACACCTAGATTAGGTGTTAAAGTTGTAAACTCGTAATTAGCAATTTCTGGCTTAGCGTTAGTAACTACGCTCAGGAAAGTTGACTTACCAGCGTTAGGAAAACCTACTAGCCCCACATCAGCAATAATCTTAAGCTCAAGTTCAGCCTCAAAAGTATCACCGGGTTCACCACGCTCAGCAATTCGAGGAGTTTGACGTACACTAGACTTAAAGTGGGCGTTACCAAAGCCACCATCGCCACCTTTGGCAATAACTACTCGCTGGCCGTGTTCAGTAATATCAGCTAAGACTTCACCGTCACGCTTAATAAGCGTACCGACCGGCACCTTAACTACTAGATCCTCACCCGACTTACCGCGTCGGCGTGCTTTAAATCCGTTAGCGCCATCTTCAGCTTTAAGTTCAGGCTTATATCTAAAGTCGACTAGAGTATTTAACCCTTCAGAGCCTTCAAATATAACATCGCCACCCTTGCCGCCATCGCCGCCATCTGGGCCACCTTTATCTACATAAATTTCGTGCCTAAAGCTAACAACACCGTCGCCACCTTTACCAGCTTGAATAAATACCTTAGTGTTGTCTACAAACATATATAACCTATTATAGCAAAAACCCCTCTCTAGAGATATAGAGAGGGGTTTAGCTCATTAATCAGATGGATTAGTGAATGTAGTTGTAAGCGGCTGCTGCGCCGGCTGAGATGGTCTTTGTACCAACTCGGTTGAAGCCAGCTACACCGTTCATGTCACTATAAGTGATGGAGCCGTCAGGGTGAACCGCTTCTACGATCGCTACGTGACCGTAACCACCGTAGTTCTGCATGATTGCACCTGGAGCAGGAGTGTTGTTAACAGCGAAGCCGGCTGCACGTCCACTAGATGCCCATGATGTTGCGTTACCCCAGAAGCTACCAATTGGTCGGCCTAGTTCTGCACGCCGTTCGTAAGCGTACCAAGTACAGTTACCAAAGGCGTATGCGTTACCGGCACTTGCTGTAGCACGAGCCCAGCTAACTGATTGACCAGCGCCACCAGTGCTAGATAGAGGAGTGACCTCAGGCTGCTGCGCTGCTACTTGAGCTGGGTCAACGTAACCAGGTCGTTCATTTTCAGGAAGAATACCGCCAGGAATAATGATTTGAGCATTTGGAGAAAGCCCTGTCAGTTCAAGGTCGTTGAAGGATACGATTCGCTCGCTAGCTACGCCATACTTAGCTGCTAGTGACTCTAGGGTATCTTCAGTTGTTACTGCGTGAAGTACACCGTTAGTAGGTAGAATAGTAAGACTACGGCCTTCTTCGATTGCGTCTGAAGCTAGATTGTTAACCCACTTGATAGTATCAACGGTTAATCCAAACTGCTCAGCTACGCTTTGTGCTGTATCACCAGCCTGCGCCGTGTAGGTAGTAATACTACGTACTTCAGCAGTTGGCTGTACGATCTGTGGCTTAGAAATCACAGTTTCGTCAATTTGAGCTAAGTCTTCCTTAACCTCTAGTGTAGTGTTAAGGTTGGCAACGTTAGCTGCTGTTGGCATATCTGCCTGCATCGCAAAGTTTGCTGCGATGCTTGTAACTACTCTTTCGTCGATTGCGGCGTCAACTGAAGAAGTTTTTACCTCTGCAGATGTAGTTTGTGACGCCAGTGCCGCGACAGCCCCCGCAGAGCTATCAGTTGGCTGATAATAACCGATTGATACTACACCTACTAGGAGGGTAAATAACCCACCGTATGCAGCAATCGGTCTAATAATTGCGTTGTGTTTTGCCAGCGCTTTAGGCTGAGCAAGCTTCCTTGGTGAACCGGAGTTCATGTCAGAACCTGTAATGATCTTTCTCCTGTGATCTCATTACTGAGAACACATCTACCACCATGTCTTTCTTCCTACCGCTGGGAGGAAAGGGATACGTCGTCGACCAAATATTAGTTGATATTTAATTTTTCGTTTTAGCAGTGATGCTGTATCCGTACGACAATAATGTGGCAGGCTCATTCGTCACGGCAAGTCCTTGTTTTCCCCACCTAACTTACCCATGCAAATGTGCTAGAAATTAGTATATGCTTTATTGACAAAAATGTCAATATGTTTTGTAATTTAGGGTAGCCTCCTGGCTATAGACATTTTTCCAGCTCTACCCCTGTTATTTACATCTAAAAAGCCGCCCCAAGAGCGGCTTTTTGAGTCGATTAGTAGATATATTAATCATAAGATTGTTAGATATTTCACCACACTAGGCTATTTTTTATGTTACAAACGAGGCTATTTCATAATATTAGCCAACTTGCGCCAAATTTTACATCTGAACAGCGCAGTTTGCGTGACAGTGCTGAGCTGTTAAGCGCTCATGCTCCTCGTTAGTACGAGAGAAGTAAGTTATACCGTCATCCCCAGATACAAAGAAGAGATAATCTGTTTCAGCTGGCTCAACAGTCGCTTCAATCGCACTTGCGCCTGGTGCCGCTACAGGTCCTGGAGGTAACCCCTTGTAAACACGAGTATTATATGGCGAATCGATATCTATCGCCACAGGCTCATCTAAGAGCTTAGCAGCGTATCTAAATGTCACATCGGATCCGAGCATCATATCGATTCCCAAGCGATTATGAAACACGCTAGACACCTGCTTCATCTCCTCCACACTCCGAACCTCAGTCTGAACCAGTGAAGCAAAGGTTAAGCCCTGGTGAATATTAAAGCCTCGAGCGGTAAATTTAGCTTCAGTATCATTAGCTACCATGTATTTCTCAAGCTCTTTAATGACTCTAGCGAAAACGTCGTGTGCACTTGATCCAGAGAAGAAGCTATAGGTCTCACCGTAAAGATACCCTTCAATTGATGAACCAGCTGGTCGATCCTTCATAATCGGCGAGTCATACTCCGCATACAGCGCATCCTCTACCTCTTGCTCGGAGTATCCAGCCTTAACCATCACCTCTTTAGCATCAAAGATTGTGCCGCCAGGCAGGAAAGTTAACATAAATTCGTCAACCTTACCGCTCTCTAGCTTATCTACAATTGCCGGCACGTCCATATTCTTTTCGATCATATACGTACCAGCCTTCATACCCTCACCGGCATTAAGTCGATAGTAAAGATTAAAAGCATCAACACTACGGATTAAACCTGCCTCATCGAGGATGTTGGCAATATCAGTTCTGGTTGAGCCTTCAGGAATTACTACTCGAGCAGATTCGGTTGAATTCGGCTCAACCGCCTCTAGGTTGCTCGCATAATCCGTATAGCACACAAAACCAGCTATAGCAGCTAACAGAATAATAATAGCTAGGGCGCCTAGTATCCACTTCCACACTCCCCGACCTTTAACTTTCTTAGTTGGACCATTAGCAGCTTCTGGGTTAGCAGTTGGATCCTGAGCGTCCGAACTAGACTTATTAGACAGTGGAAGAACTCGAGGCAAGCGCCGCTTCGGAGCCTGAGGGCGCACTGGTTTAGTCGGAGCAGCAACTGGAGCTGGAGAGTCAAACTCTTCAATCGAGTCTTTAATTGAGTCACTCTTCTCATTCTGCTGAGACTGCACAGGTGGCATAATATCCTGGATTGGCTTTTGATCAACTACATCTTCACCCTGCACGCGATTAACATCACCGGGTCCTGGTGTTTGATAGTTCTCTGGGTGTGGTATATGTGTATCTAAGGGCTCTTTATCGTTTCTTTGTGGCCTTCGAATGTCACTATCCATAATGCTCCTCTATGTAATCCTGTAATATTATTGCTGCTGCTTCTGCGTCGATATCGCCTTTACTATATCGCTTACCTCGAGCTTCTAGTCTCCGCTCAGCCTCAACGCTGGTTAAAGACTCATCCTGGTAAACAATAGTAGCAAACTCTTTTAACGATTCACAAAAGTTTTCAACATACTCAGTTTGCTTCGTCGCTTCACCTTGCTGATTGCGAGGATACCCAACAATAAGAGTGTCGGTCTTATTTCTGACCATTAGTTCGGCCACTTTACGGACCTCTTCGCCATCTACATCAAGCGTGTCGTACGGGACGGCGATGCGAATACCAGTATCGGCCACAGCAACACCAATCCTTCGCTCACCGACATCTAGTGCGATTAGGTTTTTAGACATTAATCTTGAATATTAAACTTAACGATTATCTTTTCTTCATCTTCAGGAACTGTATTAACCCAAAACGGAGTGAACTTAACTTCTACGTCTTCAATTCCTTGCATGCGCTGGAGCTCTGCTTGAATATCACCGAATCGCTTACCCATTGCCATCTTTTTAATCTCATCTTCTTTTACATCAGGTCCAACTTCAGCTTCGGCTACTAACATAGCTACTCCGCCGTATTCTTGAGGACTAAAGTCATTGAACGATACTGAATCAGTAATAACTTCATATACCCGCTGACTATCTTCATCTGGAAGCTTCTGATTAACGGCTCGCTCTACAAACTTAGCAATCGCTCCCTCTTCAACACCGTACATGGCATAGACAGCGCTGACCGCTAACTTAGCTTTACCTTCAGCTGCTTCATCCCCGATTGCAGGAGTTGAGACTGGATTGCTTGCTTCGGCTGCAAAGCTCTCTTCGATTGCAAATACGCGCTCACCTAACTCTCGTTCTAGTTCTTTTCTAATTGAGTCATCTGAATTTTGAGCTAGCTGCTCAGTAGCTTT
>CAYZJK010000008.1:0-2002 GCA_964479125.1 uncultured Candidatus Saccharibacteria bacterium | reverse complement strand
GGCATGCTCACCCTCTTCTCTCTTACCAGTCGCAGTAAATTCAACTTCGGTATTCTTCTCTACTTCAGCGCGAATAGCCTGAATCGAAGACTCATCTATGTCAGCACCCGTATCAGTCAGGAGACTAACTCCAGTTGATACGTTCTCAATACTAGTGCGCGCCTGAAGAGTAATGCTTGCCTTTGAGCCAAACATCGTAAACAGAACCGCTGACACTATTAGCAGTACAAATACTCCACCAGCAATCATAAGTTTACTGCGTAGCTTATTAAAGTCAGGCACAGACTTAGTCTTACGTGGCTTTGAAGCCTCCTTCTTAATACTCTTACTGGCCTCAGGTCCAGAGCCAACCTTTTCAGCTGCCGCAATAGAAGCTACGGCCGCCTCTTTTTCTTTACTTTCCTTAGGTTGAGATTGCTTAACGTAATCTTCAACTGGGATTGATGAACCATCAATAATATCGACATCTTCATCAATCTGAATAGCGTCAATTTGAGGAATCCCTGGCTTACTCTGTAGAGTCTTAGCTACCGGAATTTTAGCATTAGCTGCCAGTGGGAGTAGGGCTGAGTTATTAGTAATTAAGACCAAGCGCTTATCTTCTTTTTCAGCCGTCCTAGCTAGGATACGAAGGTTTACGGCACTCTGAAGCACACCAATCCTTGCTGGAGGAACTAGAGCGACAATGCGCTCTTTAGCTGCTTTTACCTTACCGACGATAGCTGTGATATCGTCTTCGGTATCAATGTAGATTACACCCTTACTCATAACTTATATTTTGAATATGCGATTTAATTTTTCTTTTATATTATCAGTTTCGCTTACTCCCATAATTGTATCATACCCAACTCGGAGTAATCCCATAGCTGTAATGTAGGTGTGGTCAGTAATATCGCCGGTCTTATCTGTCACACCAATTACTTCACTCGGCTTAATGTGATGCACGACTGGCTTTTTAGTAAACGGAAGATCACTGTGCCAATCTTTAGTTTCTAATGCTTCAACTAGTCTGTTTAGACTGGCACCACCACCACAAAGAAGTATCTTATTGGGTAGGTGATCTACTGAGTCGAACTCACTTAGAGCTAACTCAACACCCTGCAACCAAACTTCCATTGTCTTATCAATCGCTTCTTCAGTTGCTTTTCGAACAGTTGGCTTAATCTTATCTGAATCAAGACTAACCTTTAGCTTCTCAGCACTGTCGTAAGAAAGGTCTAGTTCATTAGCGATTGTCCGAGTAAAGCCTCGTCCACCAATACCAAACATCTTAGTACCCTCAACACCGCCGTCGTTAATCACAGCGATGTCAGTAGTGCCACCACCAACGTCAGCTAGAATAGCGCTCACATTACTGCCAGCATCAGTCCCTAGTACGCTTCGACTAACTGCAAACGGTTCAGCCGCCACTGCAATTAGATCAAGTGAAAGCTCATCAGCCACTCGCTCTAGAGCCCCGATGTGAACCATTGGCGCAAAAGCGGTATAGATCTGAATTGCAATATCTTTGCCTTGGAAGCCTAGCGGGTTGGATACTTTATAGCCATCGATATGAATACCAACTAGAGCACTGTTCACTAGCTTAATCTCGACATCCTTATTGCCAGTCTCAACTGCGATTTGAGCCTGAGCTTTCATTTGAGCTCGCTCATGCACCTTATCAACAATAAACTCCATCTCTTCAACATCTAGAGCCTTAGTTGGCTGCGGTCGTCGATAACGAATAGTACTAGTCGTACCCTTTACTAGTTCACCGGCTACACCAATGACAGCACGCTTAGCCTGAAGACCAGCCTGATCTTCAGCTTGAGATAAGGCATCCTCACAGTTCTTAACCACTCCTGCAATATCTGCAATTGCTCCTGAGTGCATATCACTAAGATCCTGTCGCTTACGTCCAAGACCAACAACCTCTAGGTCATCACCCTTAACTTTAGCGATCATTGCTTTTACAAATTCTGTACCAATATCAATAGCCACGATGTAGTTGCTATCAATCGCC
>CAYZJK010000007.1:19839-27227 GCA_964479125.1 uncultured Candidatus Saccharibacteria bacterium | reverse complement strand
ATGCTATTATACTAGATAATGTTATTCATATTATGCAATTAATCCTACGCAACATTTAGTAAATAAAAGCAAGTATAGCTGGACGATAAAACTATACTTTTGCTAAGTGAAAAGCCCGCTCTATGCGGGCTGACCTTTCTTCACTGGTTGTCGGAGTTTTTTATGTATCTACGATAGATCGCATAAGTCTGTATGTCGAATACCTGTGATCTTTGACTTTCTTTGTGCCACTCCTTAAGTAGGTGATTCATCGTTCGGGTTTTTTCTGTGATGTCGTTAGTGAGGTTATTTACCTCCTGTTGGCAATATGCAACTAGCATTAGGCTGCATTCAATCTGACGCTTACGCTCAGGCATCAGTTCCATCAAAGTAGATGCATCTAATGGTCTGTCTACTTGACTTGCACTACCATTACTGGCGAGATTACCTCTCAAACTGTCTAGAAAGTAGTTAGATTGCCTAGTGACGACTTTAAGTTCATCTATAAAGTTGTCGAGGCGACGCTGAAGCTTCCTAGCGAGTGAGTCTAGCTTGGTAATCCGCCGCTCCAGTGGCAAATGGTCAAAGTAAGGTGCGACGTACTCTTTAGTAGACACTTTACTCCTTAATGTAGAAGGTGCGGATGATATACATCATCTATATTATTATATAATGATTTGTATATTTTACAAACACTTAAAGTTATGCTTAACGCTTGCATGCTACAATTTATATATGCAACAAATAGTTTTCATTCATGGTGGAACAGCCTTTAATAGTTACGATAGGTTTTTAGACAATCTAAAGACTAAGACGGTATACAAGGACCGCCTTACCTATCAGCCAATGTGGTTTCATCTGCTAGATAAGACACTCACTTCATCAGCAGAGGTACTTCTACCTTCTATGCCTAATAAGCAGAATGCATCGTTCAAGGAGTGGAGTATTTGGTTTGATAGACTTCAGGACGTTATTGAAAAAGATGCTATTTTAATCGGTCATTCTCTTGGTGCTATCTTCTTGGCTAAATATTTAGCTGGTAATGAACTTAAGAAACCTGCTAAAGCAATCATGATGCTGGCTGGTCCATATAATGACGAGTCAATAGAAGACTTAGGTGGATTTACTATTGAGCCTAGCGATAGTTTAGAAAATATATATAAGAGCACTAAAGATGTAGTGCTGGTTCACGCTCCTAATGATCCAGTGGTTAATATTGATGAGCAGCACCGATATCAAAAAGTCTTACCGATGGCTGAGTATGTTCAGTTAGATGGCCCAGATCATTTCATGCGACCAGAGTTTCCTGAGATGGTTGAATTAATTCAGTCGGTGATTGACCGTTAAAGGATAGCTTCTGGATAATAAAATAGACCCGCCTAGGGTCTATTTTAATGCTAATTGTATTGTTAATTTGTAGCTTGAGCGGTTGGATCAATTGCTAGCTCGGCAGCTTCTGCTTCTTGCTCGGCTTTGATTCTATCCTCTTCCTTTTTGTTTGGTAGGAAGATAATAGCTACCGCGGCGCTAAAGAATAGAATTCCAGCTGCTATTAGAGCAGATAGTTCAATGCCCTGCATCCAAGCTGTCTTGGCCGCTTCAGCGACTGCTTCGCCGCCCGGGCCTATCCTCTCACCTACCTCAAGCGCTACGGCTAGTGAGCTCTCTAGAGCTGCTTTAATCTCGCCAGTAAACTGAGAGGCGGTTGTTACAATCTTTTCTTCGTAGACTGCAGCTAGAATTGCGCCGAGGACAGCTACGCCCAGGGCTCCGCCCAGTTCCCTTGTAGTGTCGTTCATGGCTGAACCCATACCTGATCGGTTGCGCGGCACAGATGACATCAGAATGTTAGTTCCCGGTGTCATGGCAGCTGAGATACCTGTCATCATGACGAAGCCCATGATAAGTAAGTCAACATAGGTCATGTCAGCGGTCCAAGTCGACATTAGTAGGAATCCGCAACCTGCGATCACAAGACCGATTGAAATTGTAAGTCTAGCACCTATCTTGTCGACAATCTTCGGTATTAATGGAGAAACAAACATCATTGGAAGCATTACTGGGATTAACGCTAGAGAGGCCTGCAGGGCGCTAAAGCCTAGGATTAGTTGCTCTACCTGGCTAATTGAGAAGAAGACGCCAGCAAGAGCTAAGAAGGTTAAAGTAAGGGTTAGGGTTGAGACGCTAAATGACTTGTTCTTGAAAAGAGACATATCAAGCATCGGGTGTTTAGTGCGCATTTCATAAAGCACAAAACAGATTAAAGTAACTACACCAACCGCTATCGATGCGGCTACTAATGGGTCGAATAAGCCTTGTGCTGGCGCTTCAGTAATACCAAAGACTAACGAGAATAGACCAATGATGGTTAAAATACCACCAGTCCAGTCAACTGGTAGGGACTCTTCGTCTCGAGATTCGGGGGTGACTAGTTGGTTAATAGTAAACCCTATGACCGCTACGACGGTGCTAAATAGGAATAGTGCATGCCAAGTAAAGAACTCGAGGATTACACCGCTAATAACTGAGCCAAACATCATACCGACACCGGCTACCGCACTCCAGATAGCAATTGCTTGAGCTCGCTTCTTGGTTGGGAAGGTGTTATTGATGATTGATAGGGTTGTTGGCAGAACTAGTGCTCCACCAAGGCCCATGATAGCCCGAGAGATAATTAACTCGGTTGAAGTGTTGGCTATAAAGGCAGCGTAGAGTGTGCCAACTACGAAGATACCAAGACCAATTTGCATCGCCATCTTACGACCATAGCGGTCGCCTAGTGCTCCGGCTAAGAATAGGAAGCTAGCAAAAATCAGTGTATAGATATTTACTATCCACGTTAGACTCGCCTGAGTTAGGTTCAGGTCGCGTGACATAGCCGGTAGAGCCATATTAAGGCTACTGTTAGCCAGCATTACACCTAATTCTGCGATACACAGTGCAATTAATATCCACCAGCGCCTGTTATATACTTCTTGGCTGATGCCCTCTAAGTCAACTGGTTCAGCTAACTGATTCTTTTTCTTTTTAAACATCTCTCCCCTTTTGATTTGATTAATAAACAATTTAAAAATCCCCCGCTCGGCCTTTCGGCTTGGCGTGGCGAAGATTTATCAAATACTTAGAATTATAAAATCGCCAAAAGATATTATATAGAAGCTATGCTTATTTAGCTACACTTAAATTAAGGGGCGTAAGCGGTTGGTATGTTGTATGACCAAGTGGCAATGCCATCCCACAGCTCACCATCGTTGGCTAGGCTACAAAGGTTGCCACTTACCGAGCTAATCGAGCTATTCCAGGCAAGGGGTGTTTCCTCAACGACGCCACTTTCGTTGATACGGTAAATTAGCTCGCCGATATGACTAGGCCCATCTTTGCGTAGGAAGTTGTAGATTGGCTCAAAAACGACTACGTTATACCCGCTATTATCTGGCTTAAAGTAAAATAGATAGCCTCGATCAGCCCGGGTGTTAGTATTGCCTGATCAGCGGGTGTGTTCATAAATACCGATTCGTTTAAGAATCTCAGCTAGTTCAACATGGCCTGGGCCAACTTCTCGCTCCGGGTAGCGATCGTGTTCAACTTTAAACATCTCCATTTGTCTAGCAATGTTTTGTAAGTCGGTTTTAGCAACAGGGACCTGGGCTCTTTTTTTGGATCCCACTGTAGACTACTACACTGATAGCGGCTAAGATCCCAATAACTACTATTACGATTAGAGGTTAAACGATTGCGTAGCCAACTTTTGGTATTGAGCTGAGTTTACGTTCTTTAAGAATCTTTCTAATTACAGTATAAGCGTGATGCTTCGAAGGCTCTAGCTTATCGCTGTTAAGTGTACGGCTGCACCACCACCTGCACCCATATGTAGGTATATAGTGTCGTGACTAGTAACGTTGATAGTTGAGATGTCTATCTCAAGTGGGTTTTTGCGGTAGTGGGTTTCAATAGCGTCCTGGTATACTTTTGCTTCGTAGGTAACGCCCTCTTCTAAGAAAGATAGGTTAACTGAGATGTCTCGGGCGTTTTCATTAGTGACTGCACCAATGAACCAGTCTCTACCCTCTCTTTCCTGTCTGGCAGTGGCAAAGTATTTACCGATTTCGCCGGCTAAAGGTACTGTTCTTTCCCAAGTAGTTGGTACGGCCTGGATAAAGTCGAAAGCTCGGTTGTTGATAAGCATGTTTGGTCGATCTGCAACCATAGCCATTGGTGAGAAGATTGTGACGTAATAAGCTAGCTGTTTGGCGAGAGTTGATGTTACTGGTTTGGTGGTGTTTTCTAGATCAAACGCACCTGGCGTAAAGTCGAAGCTGCCAGCTAGCATGCGGGTGTATGGAATTACGGTAGTATGCTCGGCGGTAATGCTGTCTTCGCCGTCGTACTCCTGTCCGCGAGCTCCCTCTCTTGTCATGAAGTTAGGGTAGGTTCTTTCGATACCAGTTCCCTTGATAGGCTCATGGACGTTGAGCATAATATTGTATTTGACGGCAAGCTCTAGAGCTTTTTGATAGTGCAGAACTCCGAATTGGCTGTGATGATATTCACGGTGGTTCATTAAAGCAGACACGTAGCCAGTCTTAAGGTATTTAATGTCATACTTCTTTAGGAATTCATGACTAGTTGGCCACTGGCTTTCGTAGTGCGCCACGTTGCCGGCTGTTTCATGGTGTCCAATAATCTCAACGCCCTTTTGCTTGGCGTGGCTAGCTACCTCATCGATGTCAAAGTCATCGTAAGGTTCGGTAGTGCTGAGTATGTCTCCGTTTTTGGTCCAGTCGCCATCCCAACCCTTATTCCAGCCTTCAATTAATAGGCCTGGAATACCGAGTCGAACGCAGTAATCGATGTAACGCTTAGCATTCTCGGTGGTAGCGCCATGTTTTGGTCCGGATTTCCAGGTAGATTCGCCGACAAACATAGTCCACCAAATACCTAAGAATTTAAGAGGTTTAATCCAGCTAGTGTCCTCTAGTTTGTTAGGTTCGTTTAGGTTATACATCATGGTGTTGGCAGTTAGTTTAACGGCTGAGGGGGCAACCGATATAGTACGCCAAGGGCTGACGAAAGGCGTAGCGATATGAGCCTTGGTGCCGTCAGATAAAGGCGTGATGTTGGCTTTAAGATTATTGTTAACCGGCTCAATTGTCATACTGCCGTAATTGTATAGAGCAGCTTCATGGATGCTTAGGAAGGTATCTCTATTTAGCTCAAAGGTAACCGGTGTGTGAACTGGCTGAGACATAGCTGAGATCGAGGTGTTGCGATAAAGGTATTCGTAACGATCTGGCTTAAAGGCTGGAATCCACCAGGCAGAGGCGTTGCCGTTAATGTTGAATTCAGTTAACTCATCCTCAATCATTAGTGAGTCGATAGATTTTTGGTAAGGTATTTCATACCTGAATCCAACACCTTCATCGAAGATTCTGAAGCGGATTGTCATAGTTCTTTTAGGGTGGCTAAACTCTCTGAGGCGCCAAGCTAGCTCATTGTAGTTATTGCGCACCAGGCGCTGCTCTCCCCAAACCTGTTCCCAGGTTTCATCAAAAGAAAGAGTAGTCTCGTCTTCAAGGGTCCAATTGCTATCTAGGTTTATACTGTTTCTAAGTACAAAGCCGAGCTTAGAGGCTCTAATTACTTTTGAGTCGCGGTAGCGAACGCTATAAAATGGAGCGCCCCTCCTAAGGCCCACCCTTAACTCCACTTGCCCATCGGGAGAGAAAATACTTTTAGATAAAGTAAGCCTGGAGTCGCTATCGCCTAGTCTTTTGTGGAGATATTTATGGTGCATAATGCTAAAGCTATAATAGCATAACCACTAATAGTTAAAGGTGTGTAACGAAGTTGTTAGAAAAGTTAACTTTTATAAAAAATAGTTAATTCTTATGCTATACTTTGGGAAAACACTATTAAGATTGCATAAATGAATTCATCTCCTGAGGCTACACCTAGCTAAAGACAGAAGGAGCCCAGCCTATGAGTCTATTTGACAACAAGAGCAGTTCAATATACCAAATAACTAAGTTAAATAAGTCTGGATCGGATGGGTTTAGTAGTAAGTCTGGTTTTACTATTCTAGAGTTGATTATTGTCATCGCCATTATTGGTATCCTGGCGGCCATTTCTCTTGTGTCATATAACGGTATACAGAACCGAGTCGAGGATACTAAAGCTAAGAGCGATGCCTCTAATGCAGCTAAGCAGCTTGAACTTAGGCGTATTAGCGAGCGTACTTTCCCTATCGGTACGACGAACCCTGATCTAACAGTCTCTGATGGTGTGAATGTTCAATATAACTCTGATGGTATTACCTATAAGCTCACGGTTGTTTCAGAACGCAATAATGATATTTCATACTGTATAACGAGCGAAAAGCCTACTCCAACCAAAGGTTTATGTGATGGGCATGTAGCGGACGTTGGCGGCGGTGGTGAGCCTGAGCCACCTGCTGGTCCAACCCCTCTATATATGCAGACCGTTGATGCATATAATTGTCCGAGTGATCGAACGATGGCGGTCGATAAGAGAGATGATAAGTCATACTGGATTCAATCTATAGGTGGTGCTTGCTGGATGATGACGGACTTGGCTTACACTGGAGGTGGTGACAATACCTACAGTGACACCAAAACCATAGCCGGAACTAGTGGCTATAGCTACTCTCAATCTAGGGCGTTTAGCGGCTCCAGTACCACTTCGACTACGTTTCCAACTGAACCCTCCACCACTACACGTACGGGTCAAATAGGAGTTTACTATAACTGGTGTGCTGCTATGGGTGGTCAGTCTGTAGCTTGTCGTAATACAGCTAGCACTTCAGTCGATAGGTCTATAAATATATGTCCGGCGGGATGGAGTGTGCCGTCAAGGGCTCGGATGCAAAGCTTGGTGGCTTCACTTGGTGGAGGCACTACCTCATCAGGCGAGGTGACCTTTAGGAGTGGTTGGTTAGCTCAACACGGTGGCTATTGGGGCGATGGTTATTATGGTGTAGGTACGGATGGAAATTACTGGACCTCTACTCCGGGATCGACTGCAAATGATATTTATATTATGGAAGTGGTCGTGGGTGACGGTGTTTACAATAGTAATGCATATAATAAACAGCTTGGCTTTCATGTTCGCTGCGTGGCAGAAGGGGTTGAATAGGTTTACGCTCTCGTATAACTCTAGCCTAACCTTTATAATAAAAATGTGACCTCTCAAGAATTCTTAGCGATTGTAAAACGGAACTTCTTTGTTCCGGTAGTTATAGCAGTTTATGTCTTAGCTATTATCCTTTTAATCTTAGGCGAAGCTCGTGATGCTTGGTTTGTATCCTTAGTTATCACAATAAACTTCACAATTGGAATTATCCAAGAAGTTAGAGCCAGAATCGCCCTTAAGAAATTGGAGCTAATGAGTGC
>CAYZJK010000007.1:15375-19739 GCA_964479125.1 uncultured Candidatus Saccharibacteria bacterium | reverse complement strand
GGACAAGCAATTGCTGATGGCATGGCTCTGCCAGCAGACTACAAGACGGTTGACGTACTAGCTTTTAGTTCGGCGCGTAAAATTAGCGCTGCTACGGTTGAACTGAATGGGATCAAGCGGACTATGTTCTTAGGTGCGCCTGAGTACATCTCTGATATTATGGCCATGACAGACAGCCAGGCTAATAAGGTCGATGAGCTGACTCAAGAGGGTCACCGTGTTCTACTAATAGCGATGACTAAAAAGCCTACTGATAATATTAAAGAATTCTTAGATAACCCAGGACAGGTTTCATTAGTTGGTGTGGTTGTACTTCGTAACGACCTAAGAGAGGGCGTCAAAAAGACTGTAGCCTTCCTTCAGGGTAATGGTGTCGATGTGCGAGTGATTAGTGGCGATAGTCCACGGACTGTTCAGTATATTGCTCACCGTGCGGGCATCCATGATACAGATCGGGTTGTAACCGGCGCTGAGCTCCGCGAGATGGACGATAAGGAGTTTTACAGGGCTGCATATCGGAACACTATCTTTGCAAGGGTTGAACCTGATCAAAAAGAGCGGCTAGTTAAAACTTTACAATCCCAAAATAAGTTCGTTGGCATGGTTGGAGATGGCGTTAACGATGCCCTGGCTCTGAAACAAGCCAACTTAGGGGTTGCTATGTATTCCGGTGCTAACGCTACTAGACGAGTTGCTGATATTGTCCTGTTGGACAATTCTTTCAATGCTCTGCCGATTGGTATGAAGCTAGGAAATAGAGTTATGCAGGCTATTGAACTGATTGCTACTCTATTCTTCCATAAAGTTATCTACGGACTGATTGTGCTGGTAGCGACTATGGCGCTAGGTATTCTCTATCCGTTCCAGCCTAGACATAATACGTTTATGAATGTCTTCTTTGTCACCATGCCAACCATTATGTGGACACTCTTCCCTCCTCTGCCGCGCTACAGAGTTAATCCTAACGACTTCTGGAAGGATACTCTACTAGCAGTTCTACCGATAGCAGTCTTGACTGGGTCGGCTGTCACGTTTGCTTACTGGTATCTTCAGAAGCTATCACCTGACAATCCGGCAGGGGTGGCTACCACTACTGTAGCTATTGCTACCTTCTTCGGTATTTTGATGGTCTTCCTGGTTCCAGTGATACTTAGGGCGACTCTAAACCGAGCAGCTATTGTTGCTCGGGTGCTCTATGTGATTGCCGCCTCAGTGGTTCTAGTAGTGGCATTTGGTTTTGGCTATATCCGAAACTTCTTTGATTTCACTACTCCGTCTCTAACTGGCTTCTTGCCACTAACTCTTGTCTTGCTTGGTGTAGCTGGACTACAGATCATCCTCGCTCGTAAAGCTGGTAAGCGCGTAGCTAAGCGTGAAATCGATGCTTTAATCGAGGACTAGTGAAAGTTATTTATAACAAAAGCTATCGCTGGATAGTCTAAATTTTAAGCCAAAGAAAGAGCACCTTTTGGGTGGAAGGTGCTCTTGTGTGAGGGTGGGCTAATTTTTAACTATGGTCTAGTTAGGGTTAGTTGATGCCTACTAGGCGTAGGTTGTTGCGTCGATGGCGGGCAGTCCAGTCGATCGTTTCATCTAGCTTACGGCCAAGTAGGGTTTTACCTAATGGGCTTTCAGCTGAAATTCGTCCATCGCTCGGGTTAGCTTCTATACTATCTACGATAGTATAGGTGACTAAACGACCGTTAGAGTCGATTAAGTTTACTACTGAACCTAGGGCTACCTTTAGAGCATCACGCTTTCGTGGTAGTGGTTTAGCAGTATCTAGTCGGTGCTGTTTTTCTAGCAACTGGGCTTCAAGGTTCTCAATCTTCTGCAGGAACTCAATCCTCTGGAATCGTTCTTCTCGTGAATCTACTTTGTCTAGTTCGCGGAGAAGTTCTCTTTCATGAGTGATGTTCTTCTGAAGTTGAGCAATTTCTTTCTTTAACTCTTTAAAGCCTTTCTTGCTTAAATAAACAGTTTCATTCATGTTGATATTCCCTCCGTTTATTTAGTAGTGGAAATGTTTATCTCTCGCTTCCACACCATTAGTATCACACATGAAACTGAATCCTAGCTGAACTACTATGCTTATTTTTGTTTATATGCAATTGAGGGGATTTTAATCGTAAAACTAGTGGTTTTACCAGGGGTAGAGGTGACGACAATCTCACCACGATGAAGGGAAACAATCTTCTTAGCTAGTGACAATCCTAGACCATAACCTTCATTATGATGAGTGCTGCGCACGCCTCGAGACCGATAGAAACGGTTGAATACATACGGTAGATCTTCAGCTGGTATACCTGGTCCTTCATTCTCAACAGATACGTGCACTCTATTAGAGCGGCGCCAGATCTTAACTTTTACTTCCGTTCCTGGTGTGCGGTATTTATAGGCGTTATCTAGCAGGATAATAACCATCTCAGTAAAGCTCTCATAGTTAATTCTGGCGATAACATTTTTCTTTGGAGCGATAATGGTTGGCTTTTCCTCTTCTCCCCTAGCATCAATTGAATCTTCGACTACTTTTTGAATGCTGTGATATTTACGATCAATTTCATGATCTTCAAGCCGAGCTATCTTAAGCAGTGTGGTTGTTAATGAGGATAGTCTTATCACTTCCTCTAAGTTGCTAGACAGTACTTCTTTTAACTCTTCCTTAGTTGTGTCGGGGTCATGAATAGCTACTTCGATTTCAGTTCTCATTGTGGTAAGAGGGGTTCTTAGTTCATGGCTGGCATCGCTTGTAAAGCGAGATTGAGCATCGTGTGCCTTCTCGATTGGCTCTAGGGTTCGGCGTGCCCACAGGTAGCTTGAGAGGCTAGCTACAATAAATACTCCTAGGTTAATCCAGATTAGAATCGAGATTATATTCTGCTCAGCTTCAGTTAGTGCGCCGGCTCTAACTTCTTCAAAACTAAAGGTGGCCGGAAAAGAAAAACCATCACTTTGGATTCTGGTATTAATGATGGTTAAACGTTCGGATAATTCACTGACAGATATATTAAAGACAATAAAGCTAAATGTAAGTGACAAGGCCATAATGCCGGCTAGGTAGCCGGCGGTAAGCTTTAGGGTGGTTGATTGAAATATGTTTTGGACGTTTTGCATCCATTCGTCTTGTTTTCTATTCATCGTTGATTACGTACCCCACTCCCCTAATAGTTTTTATGATTTGCGTATTGAATGGTTTGTCTATCTTCTCACGCAGACGTTTAATGTAGGCTTCAACGTTGTTCGGCAGGATGTCAGAGTCAAAGCTCCAAACATGGTCAATCAGCTGATCTTTAGATAATACCTTGCCCTTAGAAGTTATTAAAAACTCCAGTAAAGCAAACTCTTTACCGGTTAGCTCAATTGGCTGACCGTTATAGCTAGCACTACGTTCATTGATGTGAAGTGTAAGACCTTTAGCGGTGATGTCGGTTCCGGTCGTATTAACTGGCCGACGCAAAAGAGCTCTTACTCTAGCTAAGAGCTCTTCGATTGCAAATGGTTTAGATAGATAATCATCAGCCCCGGCATCTAGTCCTTCGGTCTTTTGCTCGGTTGTACCAAGTGCAGTCAGAACGAGGGCTGGAGTGGCGATACCTTTGTCTCTTAGGGCTTTAATCATAGCTACCCCGTCCTTATATGAGCCGGGTAGCATACGATCAACTATTAGCAGCGCGTAAGGCTCAAAGCTAGCCATCTGAAACGCATCATCAGTGTTGGACTCTATATCAACCGCATACCCTTCTCTAGATAAGGCTTTGGATAGGGCGTTAGCGATTTTAGTTTCATCCTCGACGATTAAGATGCGCATAGATTTCTCCTTATTCAGCTATCTCTTTTCTTTTCTGTCGGATCATTGATAGTGATAGTCTTGAATCATATTGCATTGCGCCGTAGCGGAAGAGGCGAACTGCAAGATTGATAATAATCACACCTAGTACCAGTAGCATAGTAATGACTATACCAGCGGATACTGGATCAAGAGTGCCGAAAGCGTTACGAAGCATAGCTGTTATTGGCGCTGTGAATGGGAAGAAGGTTAGAATTTGGACGATAATCGAGTTAGGGTCACTTAGGATTAACTGGAAGACGTAGAACGGAATAATTAGCGCGATGATAATAATGCTGAAGTATTGACCTGCTTCTTTAGCGGTTGGCATTACAGCACCGATCGCCACTAGCGTACCGGTAAACAGAAGCATGCTACCGATAAAGATCAGCAGACCAATTACCATAGCCATAGGATCGATTACTAGGTCTGACAGAATTGATAGGTCTGGCAGATTGTAAGTTGAAGCAGCGCTTGAACCTAAGAATAGGTAGGCGGCAACTACGGGTGTAATGATTACTAGCGCCTGGAGAATACC
>CAYZJK010000007.1:0-15275 GCA_964479125.1 uncultured Candidatus Saccharibacteria bacterium | reverse complement strand
GCTTTGTCCGCTGTAAAAGATGATGGCAAATAACACGCCAATCATTAACGGTAGAGACAAGGTGGCGATCCAGAAAGATGGCTTCTTGATAGTTCTAGTGAACTCAAAGGCAATAACCGTACCTAAATTGTGTCGTTTTTTCATGACTCACCTCCAAACTGTGCATCTGTTCCGTAAACGTGAAGGAATACGTCATCCATACTCTTCATCTTGTATTTATTTAAAACTTCCTTAACTGTACCGTAAGCGGCAGCCTTGCCATCTTTAAGGAGAAGAAGTCGGTCGCATAGACGCTCAACTTCAGACATGTCGTGAGTGATGTAGACAATGGTTGATCCATTCTCACGCTGTTCATCTATTAGGTCAAGAAGCAGGCGTCGGTTAACTGGGTCAAATCCCTTAGTTGGTTCATCAAGCACTAATACGCTTGGGTTGTTCATGATAGTAACACCAAGTTGGACCTTTTGTTGCTGACCTCCTGAAAGCTTATCGATTTTAGCCTTAGCCTTGTCAGCTAGCTCGACTCGCTCAAGATAGTTCATCGACCAATCGCGAGCCTCTTGTCGATCAAGGCCTTTTAATTGACCAAAGTAAGTCATGGTATCAATTACATTTTCTTTTTTATATAGACCACGTTCTTCAGGTAGGTAGCCAATTTCGTTGCCATGAACTGGGTCGAATTCTCGCCCGTTAATAAGTAGTTCGCCGCCTGTTGGTCGGTAGATGCCTAGTAGTGCACGCATGGTAGTAGTCTTACCGCTACCGTTGCTGCCTAGAAAGCCAAAGGTTTCACCTTTTTTAACTTCGAAAGATAGTTTATCAACCACCTTTTTAGTGCCGAAGCTCATACTAAAGTTCTTTACTGAAATGACTGGATCGTTAGATACTGTCTGTTTTGTCTTTTTGGTCTCAGACACGCTGCTGCTCCTCCTTTTGTATGAATTTTAGTATACCTGAGCATGTTAGAATGTAACAAGTATGACAGATCGTTTTTCCTTTAAGATACAGAAGCGTCTAGCAGATAAACATGGACGTACCGGCGTGCTAACTACCCCTCACGGTGAGATAAAAACACCGGCTTTTATTCCAGTCGGGACACAGGCGACTTTAAAGGCCTTAACACCCGAGCAACTTAAGGCGACGGGCGCACAGGCGGTACTAGCTAATGCCTATCACCTTTATTTAAGGCCTGGTTCAGATTTGATCGATAAAGCAGGCGGGCTTCATAAGTTTATGAACTGGGATGGCCCTACTTTTACAGATAGTGGTGGTTTTCAGGTGATGAGTCTTGGTGTTGGCTTTAAGAAAGTAATCGACATGACTGGCGAAAAAACCGAAGGCTTGACCCCTAAGAAAGATTCACTAGCTAGAATCGACAATGACGGCGTGACATTTAAGTCTCATCTTGATGGTAGCTATCATCGGTTTACTCCCGAGGAGTCAATGCGCATCCAGCATGAGATTGGTGCGGATATTATGTTCTCGTTTGATGAGCTTACTACCTTACATCACTCATATGACTATCAAGTTGAATCGCTAAGGGAGCGAACTCACCCTTGGGCGATTAGAAGCCTTGAGGCGCATAAGAAGCTTAACGCTGAGCGTAGTCATCGCCCACCCCAGGCTCTATTTGGTGTTATTCAAGGAGCTAACTACGAAGATCTTAGGCGCGAGTCTGCTAAGTTCTTAGGCTCATTAGACTTTGACGGCTATGGACTAGGCGGAGCTTTAGAAAAGGCCAAGATTGGTGAAATTGTCGCTTGGATGTGTGATGAGCTGCCAGAAGATAGGCCCCGGCACATGCTCGGTATTTCTGAGCCAGATGATATCTTTGCTTGTATTGAAAACGGCGCTGATACATTTGACTGCGTTAGTCCAGCTAGGGTTGGCCGCAACGGAGCGCTCTATACAAGGCAGGGGCGAATTAACATTACGCGTAGTGAATTTAAGGAAGACTTTAGGCCGTTTGATGAGACTTGTGAATGCTATACCTGCAAGAATTATTCTCGGGCATATTTAAGGCACTTATTTAAGGCTGGTGAGCTATTAGCTAATACACTAGCTACGATTCATAACGAACAGTTTATCGTCAAATTGGTCGATGACATACGAGAGTCGATTGAAAACGAAACCTATGAGGGTTTCAAGCGAGGCTTTTTAGCTGATTATTATCAGACTACCTCTGTATAGGTATGTTAAACTATCGGTAAGGAGATTATATGAAAGTAAAGATTGACGTTGAGACTGCTACATTTGTTCGTTTTGTTTTAGTTGTACTTGGTTTCGGATTAGCTGCGGTTGCTGTTTATAATGCTCGCACAGCGCTAACTATAGTTGGTGTGGCTATTTTTCTAGCCTTAGCTCTAAATGCTCCAGTGCATGCGCTAACTAAGTATCTACCTAAGAAGAGCCGTCTATTAAGTACGATGGTTGCCTTCTTAGCAATAGTTGTGTTCTTGGGTGGGTTTGTAACGCTTGTAGTACCACCGATTATTGAGCAGTCAGCTCATGTTGCTCGGCAGCTACCAGAGATGGTTGAAGGTGCCCAGGACCAGGTTTCTGGTGTAAATGATTTTATTGAACGACATGGTCTGCAGGACCAGGTAGATAATATTGTATCTGAGGTTCAAGACCAGTCATCAGATTGGGCATCTGGTCTGGGTACAAATATAATTTCAGGTATTGAATCAGTAGTTACCTTCCTGATTGCAACTGTGATTGTTCTGGTAATGACCTTCTTGATGCTTCTAGAGGGGCCAATATGGATCCGAAAGTTCTGGGGTACTTATCGTAACAAAGAGCTACTAAATCGACACCAGAATCTTGCCTCAAGGATGTATGACGTCTTAAGGGGCTACGTGAACGGTCAGCTCGGTGTTGCTCTAGTGGGTGGTATAGCAACCGCCATATTCGTCTATATTCTAGCCTGGACGTTCCCGGCGGTGCCAGCTTCATTAGGTCTACCAGCCTTTGCTATTGCTACCCTGCTGTCTCTAGTGCCAATGTTCGGTGCGACTATCTCGGGTGTGTTAATTGCAGTATTAATCGGATTAAATGACATCAGTGCTGGACTTATCTTTGGTGTATACTTCATCATTTACCAGCAGGTTGAAAGTAACTACATCTCACCTAAGATCCAGAGTAAGACAATCCAGCTAACAGCTCTGATTGTTCTAGTAGCCGCTACTATCGGTACCTATGCCCTAGGTATTGCTGGTGCAATCATATCTGTACCAATCGCTGGTTGGATTAAGGTGTTAATCGAAGATTGGTTGGCGCACAGGCCAGTTAAGTCTGCTAAGCACGGCGTAACTTCATCTCTAAAAGATGCCCTTAAGAAAACTTCTAAGAAGTCTGCTTGAGGTATTAGGCAATAACTAAAAACACCCCTATATCAGGGGTGTTTTTAGTTTCATTAGCTGGATGTTATTAGTTGTGATGCTTGGTATATTCCCAGATAGTTCCATGAGTGGTGTCGCGCACAGTAATGCCTTTTGAGGCTAGTTCATCTCTTAATTGATCAGACCTTGCCCAATCCTTATCCTCACGGGCTCTTTTGCGTTCTAGTATTAGCTGCTTGGTCTCGTCATCGATATCTGGAGAGCTAGGTAGAATATTTAAACCTAAGACCTCATCGACAGTTTCAAAAAAGTTAATTAAAGCTTTCTGGTCGATTAGTTCTGGGTTTTTAATGTCTAAAATACTACCCACTACCCTATCGATGTGCGCTAGGGCTTCTGGAGTGTTCAGGTTGTTGTTGAGTAGGCTAATAACCTGGCTAGCATCAGCAAACTGAGGTACTTGTATCGACTTATCTTGGTCATGTGTGCCATGTGTTTGATGTCTTATGGCTGCTGCTCGGCGCCAGTTGTTAAGACGATTAGCTGCTGCTTCTAAGCTATCGAAGCTAAAGTTCCCTTCAGACTGGTACGAACTCTGCAGAACAAACATTCTAAAGTCGCTTGGAGAGAAGCCTTGCTCTTGTAGGTCTTCTAAAGTATAGCCATTGCCGAGGCTTTTAGAGATCTTAGCGCCATCCACTTTGAGGTGGTTGTTATGTAGCCAGAAGCGAGAGAATTTCTTGCCGGTCGCGGCTTCAGATTGAGCTATTTCATTTGTGTGGTGAACCGGTATATGGTCAATCCCACCGGTGTGTATGTCTAAGGTGTCGCCTAGAATATCCATGCTCATAGCGGAACACTCTAGGTGCCAACCTGGAAAGCCCATCTTTGGTGTACTAGATGGATTATCTAATAGGTCAGCTGGGGTCTCCCACTCCATGTCACGTTTTTGCCCCTCTGGAGTAAACTTCCATAATGCAAAGTCAGAGACGTAGCGCTTTTCGCTATTAAACGCCACTCTCGCTCCGGCTTGGAGGGCTTCAATATCTAGTCCGGCAAAATCCCGGTAGCTTGGAAACTTTGAGGTGTCAAAGTAGATGCCGTCATCAATTTGGTAGGTGTAGCCTTTGTCTTTTAGGGTACGTACAAGTTCTAGTTGCTGAGGGATAAATTCAGTTGCTTTAGTTAGGTGGTTAGGCGGCAGGATATTTAGCTGCTTCGTGCCATTAATAAACACCTCGGTGTATTTAGCGGCTACGTCCCAGGCGGTAAGTTGCTCTCTTCTAGCGCCTTTCTCTAGCTTATCTTCTCCGTCGTCGGCGTCGTCGGTTAAGTGACCGACGTCGGTTACGTTCATGACGCGTTCAATCTCAAGATTATTAGCCTTAAGAGTGCGAACTAGTACGTCCCAGTAAATATAAGCAACCCAGTTACCGACATGAGGGTTGTCGTAGACGGTTGGGCCACAGGTGTAAATCTTAACTGGACCTTCTTCAGGTGGAGTAAAAGTTTCTAGGTTGCGCGTCAGGGTGTTATAGAATTGCAGCTGATTCATGATACGTCTATTGTATCAGAGATTCAGAGCCTTATCGGTGGCGTCAATCAGTTCTTTTAGAACTTGATCTTGAGATTCATAAACTCTAAATCCAGCTGCATAAGGGTGTCCACCGCCGCCAAAGTAGCCAGCAATGTCAGAGCTAACTGGAGTGTTTGAGCGGATTTTGCCGGTTAGTTTACCGTCTGGGTAGGTTTTAATGGCTACAGCTACCTCCACGCCTTCAACTAGGCGCATTTCATCGATAACTAGTACACTTGGATTATATTGATCAGAATAAGCTTCAATTTCTTCAAAAGGAATTGAGATTAAAGCAAGCTTGCCATCGAGGAAGTATTCAATACGTTCAATTAATCGACCCTTATAGCTTAAGATTTCAGGGGCCTTTTTCATAAATTCACGCCGTCGCTCTTCGACGATTGAAGGGTGGGCTCCTAGTTCAGTTAGACGTGCTGCTACTTCGAAGCTGGCTGGTGTTACGCTTTGAGTGGTTAGACCAAGCGTGTCAGATAGAAGTGCACCTAAAGCATGTTCGGCGCCTTGAGCTGATATCTTCCAGTTGGCAGAGTCGGCCAGACGAGTAAGTACCTCAGAGGTTGAAGCACCTTCTTCTAGAAGTAGTGTGTGCTCAAACGGTAGGGTTGATTCAACCTGAGTGTGGTGGTCGATGACTAGCACTTCATGAGTTTCTAGATAGTGTCTCACGCCAGGTGTCTCAAGCACCTTAGAGATTAAAGTTTCAGAGGTGGTGTCAACGATAATGGCAAGATCAGCCTTCACGTTAAAGTCTTGAGTGACACGATCCCAGCCTGGGAAGTATCGCATATACTTAGGAATGTCGACTGGACAGTAAAGAGAAACCTCTTTGCCCATATCTGAGAGAACTTCTTCTAAAAATAAAGCACTACCTAGACTATCTCCGTCTGGGTTTTCGGCTTGGATGACAATTACGCTTTTGGCGTCTTGAATAAGTTCAATGGATTTTTGATGCATAAATTCCTTAAGTTTTAATTTAGAGTGATCGTCTGCCCTCTAGTGCGTGCGAGAGAGTGATTTGATCGGCATACTCTAGGTCTACTCCAACTGGCAGACCACGAGCAAGACGGCTCATTTTAATATTTATACCAGCTTCTTCAATTTGCTTCTGTAGGTAAAGAGAGGTCGACTCCCCTTCTACGCTGGCGTTGGTGGCAATAATAAGTTCTTCTACGTTATCCGATTTAATTCGAGATAGTAACTCGGGGATGTGTAGCTTCTCAGGGCCGATACCGTCAATTGGAGACAAGGCTCCGCCTAGGACATGGTAAACACCCTGATACTGACCAGTTCGTTCAATTGCAATAATATCTAACGGCTCTTCTACAACAGCTATCAGCTGCCTATTTCGAGTCGGATCTTCATAGAGAGGTGAAACCTCCTGATCGGCATCAATAAGAGCAAATGTTACTGGACAGAAGGATACGTTATCGTGCAAGTTGCTGATGGCGCTACTAAGACGCTCATTAGACTCCTGCTTCGCACGCAAAAGATGGTACGCATACCTTTCAGCAGTACGCGCACCAACTCCTGGTAAAGAGCCGAGCTCTTCGATAACTTCAACTAGTGCTTGTGGAAGTAAATTATTAGACACGAAAGTTAACCTAGTGTGGTCTACATTCCTGGCAGGTTCATACCGCCCATTAGTGGCTTCATCTTCTCAGCAGCTACTTCTTGAGCCTTAGCCATACCGTCACGGATAGCAGCTTCTAGCCAGCCTTCTAGCTCTTCAATGTCTTCAAGGTCAACGTATTCTGGGTTGATTGAAATATCTTCAACCTTAAGTTCACCGTTGATGATAACTTCTACCGCTGGGTCGTCATCTTCACCGCCAGCTACAGCTACGATTTGTTGCTTCTTGAGCTCTTTTTGAGCCTTTCGAAGATCGTTTAGCATTTTCATTTGATCCATTACTAAATCCTCCTAATTACTGTAATAAGTATACGCTATTCAGATATCTTTTTATAGATATAAAGCCTATCTGAGCGCTCATGTAGTGAGCCTGAAGCTACAATTCTTGATGGTGCTACTTCTGTCTCACTGATATACGGACTGCCGCGAAGGGCGATTACTGTACTATTTTCCAGAGCGTCTGGTTGGACGTCGGTTTGAACCGAGGCTTCTACGTCGTTAACGTCAACATATAGCTGATAGAAGGGTAGATCTCGTTTGTTAGCGGAGATGATAATACTGGTGTTACCATCTTTCTCTTGATTGATGGCAGTATTAACTTTACGTAGGTCATGAGTAACTGAGTTAGCTAGTACTGGATGATAGGTGTAGCTGTAGACATAGCGAGCTGTACCAAGGCCGATTAGTCCAGTTAGTAACACTACCATTGGCAGTAGTCCGAAAACTCGGGCATATGGATTTTGTGGGAACAGCTTATACCACTGCCTTAGAATGAACTGAATGCCAGCTGCAAACAGTAGCCCAAAAGGTACAAGCAGGAAGTAGGTTACGTTCTCAATTGCAAATAAGGTAGCTGGAATAAGTAGAATTAGCCAAGCGGTTAAGATGTAGTGCTGCGCTGTATGTTTCTTTTTAAAGAGTGCATAATACCCTACAACACAGATAGATAAGGTAGCAATCGTAAAGACTGGCACTATTGTTCCAGCTACATCTGAATATGAACCGGTAAAGTCAAATAATCTTAAGAAAGTGTCTTTGGCTGAGTCGAGCAGTGAGCCATCAAATGAATCCTTAAAAATAAGCGCTAGAGCAGTATCGGGCTGCCTGATTAGCATCATAACCAGCGGAATGATACCAACTACGAAAGACAGTCCAATTGCCACTCGTTTATTTACGTCAACCTTCTTACGTATTACGTAACGAACGTGAGGGTGAAGTAAGCCGCCGATAGCAATCGCTATGACTGGCAGGAAGCCGATCGGCGTCATCAAGTTAAGTCCGACGGCTAGTCCAACTAAGATTGAGGCAATCCAGCCAATCGCTCCGGCGCGAGGTACGAGATTAAAAAGAAATAGTATTAAAACTGGCCAGAAGATATGCATGATATCTGGCGTACCGTGCTGTGCAACGTAGATAAAACTAGTAAATGAAGCAACGGCTGTAGCGGCTACTACACTGATATTTGGCGAAAACCATTTACGACAAACAAAGACTAAGCCAATAATAGATAAGACAGATAAGATAACAGATGGCAGTTTAATGCTAAATGAAGATAGCCCTAGTAGGTAAATCGATAGCTTCTGCAGAGCATGGTACGGCAAGTCGGTAATCAGAAATGAAGTTGGGTTCTCTAGTTTTAAAGAAGCGCTCTTTAGGGCAGAGGTCTGTTCATCAACGTCAAAGCCGCCTGGTATAAGCGTAGCTGCTACAACCATAGTAGCTACTAACAGAAATGCTAGAAGGCTATACCCTATCCAGTATCTGTATTTGTAGAGTGAAAACTTATTTAAGCTGACGCGTGCCATTGATTGCTTTATTATAGCGATTAATCATGGGTTTTATCAAGGGAGAGGAAGCGAAGTCGTTCAGGGTGGAAGTATAGCTGAACACGGCCAACCGGTCCGTTACGGTGTTTAGCGATGATTAATTCAGTAATATTAGCCACGTCTGGATTATCTGGTTCGTAGTAGCCTGGACGGTAAATAAAGGCCACGATGTCCGCGTCCTGCTCAATCGATCCTGATTCACGAAGGTCAGATAGCTGCGGAATAGGCGGTGTCCTTGATTCCACACTACGTGATAGCTGACTTAGGGCAATTACTGGTACGTCTAATTCACGAGCGACTAGCTTGAGTCCACGTGAGATCTCACTCACCTCTTGCACTCGGTTGTCGCCGTGTCGTCCAGAGCCCTGCATAAGCTGGAGGTAGTCGATTACGATTAACCCTAGCTCTTGTTCGTGAGCAATACGGCGAGCCTTGGTTCGTAGCTCTAGTGCGTTCAGGCCTGGCTTATCGTCGATGTAGATTGGAGCTTCAGCCATCTCACCCATTGCATCAGATAGTTTTTGAAAATCTTCATCAGTTAGATTACCAGTACGAATATTCCAGGAGTCGACTCCAGAAGCGTCAGCGAGCATACGATCAACTAGCTGCTCTTTGCTCATCTCAAGACTGAAGAATAGAACGGCCTTCTTTTCGATTGTTGCTACGTTATAAGCAAGGTTGGTAACAAGAGTTGTTTTACCCATCGCTGGACGCGCTGCAAGAATGATAAGGTCACTGCGCTGTAGTCCGGCGGTCATGTTGTCTAGGTCTCGGTAGCCAGTTCTAATGCCGCGAAGAGCACCTTTGTTTTTATTAAGCTCTTCCATGCGGTCAAAGCTATCGGTCAAAATGTTCTCAATACTAACTAAGTCTTGCTTTAGAGACTGATCGGATACGGCAAAAAGTTCAGCTTCAGCAGCTGAGAGAAGTTCCTGAGTCTCACTCTCTTCGTTGTAGCTCATCTCATTGATTTCAGAGCTGGCCTTGATTAGGCGGCGTCTGATGGCCTTCTGGGAAACGATATCTGCATAGGTAGCAGCGTGAGCTGCACTTGGTACGTAGTTAGTAAGTTCGGTTAGGTATGAAGAGCCGCCAACGATCTCAAGCTCATTCTTACGCTTCAATTCATCAGTTAGAGTCAGTAGATCGACTGGCTTATGTCGCTCAAATAAGCGCAGCATGCCGTCATATATAGTGCCGTGGGCTTTATCGTAAAAGTCATGTGGCTTTACGATTTCACTCACGTCAGCCATGATCTCTTCGTCAATCAAAACAGCTCCTAGTAGGCTCTTTTCGGCATCTAGGTTTTGTGGCGGTAGTTTAGGCTGGGTGTTTTGTTTAGCTGACATTTACTTCCTCTCCCCCACCCATAAGTTCAGCAACCTTAGCTAGCTGGCTGTCTGACGGTGGTTTTTGTGTGCCGTGAATGGTGATTTTAACTTCACCTCTCGTGACGTAGTTTACAGCTTGGCTAAGTAGTGGTCTTAGTTTAGCATCTTCTATCTTATTCTTTTTAAATCTGCTGCCGGTATAGATTACTAGCTGGTTGTTTTCTACTTCATGGCTGCAGCTAGCCAGGATGGCGTATAGGCCCATCGACAACTCCTGAGACTTCTCAAGGATGGCTTTCCAGTCTAAGTCTTCCAGGCTACCAGGCTCGCCGTTAAACTCTTCGGCTGGCGCTGGTGTCTCAATCGGCTCTTCAGTCTTAGTCTCAGTCTCAGTTGTGGCTGACTCCGGAGTTGCTGTGTATGTTGGAGTTGGTTCTGCTCCTGCTGTCGGAGCTTCTGTTTGAACAGGAGTAGGCTTTGGCTTTGGTGCACTAGCAGCTGGATTGGAGGTTTCTGGTAACACTATCTTCTCGGCTGCGACCGGTTGGGCTTGAGTTTGCCGTGCAGGTTGAGGCGTTGGTGAGCTTTGTTCTGTATTTGGCAGCAGGGCTATAAGTAGAGCTATGTCTGGGTGTGAAGCCTTTTCGACGTCAGCTAGCTTATGGAGTGCGTAGATTAAGTCAGGGTTATCGGCTAGTCTTGAACGGATTTCAGTGATAACTTGATCGGCTATAACGTTAGGATTGACGCCCGACTCGATTAATTGATTGACGATTGCAATTGTCGTGGCGTGGTCTCTAGCGTGAGCAGCTTTAATTAGTTTATCTAGAGTCTCAGCTGGCACTAGGCCTAGAGCAGAGTTGACTACTTCGGCTGTTATCTTTTTATAGCCGCTTTGAAGCTGGTCAAAAAGGCTGATGCTATCTCTGAAGCTGCCGCGTCCACGCTTAGCAATAATTTTTAGGGCATCGTCATCGATCTCTATCTTTTCGCTCTTAGCGATAGTTTTTAGATGCTTAGCGATATCTGCTTCTGAGATGAGCCTGAAGTGGAATCTCTGGGTTCGGCTGATGATAGTGTCTGGTAGCTTGTGGTAATCGGTGGTGGCCAAGATGAAGACAACGTGCTTTGGTGGCTCTTCTAGTATCTTAAGTAGAGCATTAAAGGCTGACTTAGATAGCATGTGAACCTCATCGATGATGTAGACTTTGTACTTAGCAAGGCTTGGAACGATGCGAGCCTTATCTCTTAAGTCTCGAATGTGATCGACGCCGTTATTGCTAGCTGCGTCAATTTCAATAATATCGATATGGTCGGTCTCATTCTCGTACGGTAGCTTATTAATTTCATGCGCTAAGATACGAGCGACAGAGGTCTTACCAACTCCCCTAGGGCCAGTTAGTAGATAGGCGTGTCCGATAGAGTCTGATTTAATGGCAGCTTCAAGAATATCAGTCACGTGTGACTGGCCGATAAGCTCTTTTAAAGATTTGCTTCTATATTTTCTATATAGAGCGACAGACATATTCTAACCTCATATGCTCCTCATTATACACGTCTTCCGGCTAGATTACCTGAAGACGGCGGGGTTGTTATTACAATGAATCCTACCCCGGTTGATTTATGTTTTTCTCATGTTTACTGGGGCGCTATTGACCGATAGATTGCATGAAGTGTGAGCTGCAGAGAGCTTTGTATTCTGCATCTATTCCATCAATGGCGACAGTTGGACCTTCCGTAGTAGCCTTACCGTCAGCTATCCGGGCGTTATAGACTGCAACCCGATCACAGGTGTCGATTTCACAGTGTGAAGCGATTTGTATCTTATGATCAGCTACTTCTATAAACTGCTTACTAGCTTCAAATAGCCTGCCGGTAAAGTCGGTTAAAAGGCCATAGGCTTTAACAGTGACTGAGTTGTCGTCCACTACCTCTCGAAGCATCATGACGTGATCTTTGGTTAAGAATTGAACCTCATCAAGATAGATAGTGACGGGCTTACCTTTAATGGTACAGCTGGCAATTAAGTCTAGTAGTTCCTGAGATGACTTCTTGGTGTCATGGCTAAGTAGTAAGTCGGCTTTGCGTCTAGTTTGACCAAAACGAGTTTCGACGTTACTGCCTGCCTTTTTATCGATTTCAGGCTTAATGATGGCGGTGGTTCTGCCTCGGTGCCTAGAGCGATAGTCATCCAGGATAAGTTCTAGTGACTTGCCTCCGCCCATAGTACTGAAGTAATAATAAAACTCACCTCTTTGCATACTTTTAGTTTAGCATGTGAGGTGAGTTCGTGTGTCTTAGACTAAGATCTACAGTGCTGCTTCAACAGCTGCCCAGGTTGCTTCAGGGTTGTTCTCAGGTATGATAATGGTTACCTGGTCACCAATGTTAATCCTAAAGTAAGTTACGCTAGCTAGTAGAATTCGGTATTCGCGACCGTTTGCTTCTACGTAGTATGCACCGTCGTGCTGAACAAGCGTACCAATAATTTGTCGCCGCTCAGTTGGGCCGATTTGCTTGTAGATAAAGCTACCGTCGTCGGCAATGGTAAGTTTTAGCATGTCGCCTTCAACTAGCTTAGATTTTGAAGCGTAGTTTGCTGGGACTGGGTAGTTCTTGCCGTCTGGGCCAATCATCATTTGACCATCAAAGACACCCTCTATAATCTTGCCTGAAACATCTTCCTGGCTGTTCTTAGGGGTTACAACGTTACCGTCTTCTCCAACGACACTAATTAGAAGCTCTTTTGCAGCTGCTAGGTTTGTCTCGGCCTCTTGGATGAGTGATCGAAGTCTTTTAACTTGTTTTTCTGGTAATTCAGACATGTTAATCTCGCAGTTCCTTTGTCTGTGTTTGTTATGGGTATCGCCACTGAATATAAGTGATGTGGTGAGGCTTGTCAAGGGTCTTGTGTGGACTTTTTCCACTACTACGCTATATATAGGGTCTGGCTAATTTCGGGTCTTTAGGGGTTATTTTCTATCCACAGGATTAACAGGGGCGGCACAAATACTGTTGTAAATAATGATAACAAAAACACACCTCACTATGGAGGTGTGTTTCGTAACAATACGACTACTAGTTTAACTAAACAAGCTCTACGCTTGCGCCTGCTTCTTCAAGCTTCTTCTTAGCTTCTTCAGCTTCGTCCTTAGCAACCTTTTCCTTGATTGCGCTTGGAGCGTTGTCTACTAGACCCTTAGCTTCACCAAGACCTAGGCCTGTTAGTTCCTTAACAGCCTTGATCACTGCAACCTTCTGGCTACCTGCGTCAGTTAGGTTTACAGTGAATTCGCTCTTTTCGTCTTCACCTGCACCAGCGTCAGCAGCAGCTGGGCCAGCAACTGCAACAGCAGCTGCAGCAGGCTCAATGCCGTACTCTTCTTTTAGGTGGTTCTTTAGTTCGTTTACTTCTAGTACTGTTAGAGCTGTTAGCTCTTCAGCAAGTTTCTTAATGTCTGCCATTAGTAACTCCTTTTAGGTTGTGTATAAAAATTTAAATTAATTGGTTGCTTTAGCTTCGATACCGTCAAGTAGGGCATGTAGATTGCCAGATAGACCATTGGTGATATCGTGAACTGGTGATAGAAGTTGTGCAACAACTTCGGCAATAAGCTGACTCTTGCTTGGAAGGCCAGCTAGAGCCTTAACCTCATCAGGGCTAAGTGCTAGACCTTCACCTGAGAAACCACCTGCAAGTTGTAGTGCTGGGTGCTTCTTAGCAAATTCGTCTAGAACCTTAGCTGGCTCTACTTCGTCTGTATCGCTGGTAGCGTAAATTAGCTGACCAGTTAGCAGAGATGTATCGGTCTCTTTGAAGGTGTCGTGTTGGCTCATCGCAACTCGTACTAGGCGGTTCTTAACCACTCGGATAGTTACGTTAGCTTCACGAGCTTGTCGGCGTAGTTCTTGTAGTTCAGCTACAGTTAAGCCCTGGTAATGTGCGAAAGCTACTAGCTTTGCATCTTTAAGGTCTTCGCTAAATTCAGCAACCAAAGTTTGTTTCTTATCGCGTGTAATTGCCATAATAGTCCTTTCTTTGATTGATGTTTGTGGGTGTAGTCGTATTGTTAATGTGCACTGTGAGAACAAAGAAAAAAGTCTTTGATTCTCGCACTATCAAAGACCATTGAAAAAGTAGTTCACTTCCTCGGTAGCATTTTTACGTACGCTCGGTACCGCTACTGTCTTTGGTAATGTCTCTAAAGAGAATACTGCAATTAAGTATTATTGTCAACGGTTTTCAGGGGTGAAAAGTACGTGAAAACCCGTTCTGTTGACAGTCTAGTTAGAAAGTTATTATATAGCACTAGTCTAACTTGAGGCAACACTTCTCCCCTACCATAAGAAAGGAGGCTGTCTCATGGAGATTGTACATATCAGTAGAGATGAACTGTCATACATTTATCGTCACTGGATGGTAGTAACATTCGAAGATTTAGCTCGTTATTACCGAGAGGATCAGGATAGCACGCTAAGGGAGGCGTGTCGTGATTTAGTATCGGTTGGCGTGGAGCACTTCTACGAAGATTACTACGATGCTCGCCTGCAAGCTGAGCGCTGGTTATGCAGTATGAAGTATAGCTTAATTCATGGCGATGACGAGTATACGGATGACATACCTGATCCAGATGAGATTGAAGATGATTTTCTGGACCAAGCCAATTGGATCTCACACTTCTTCTTTAGCCTCCTGACATCTCACGATGTAGGGTTTGATGATAGTATTCCTGTGCTGAGTGATAAGCAGATCCTGGCTTATGGCCGAATCGTTAGGCGTACCTTTCATTCCACTATTGAGCGTAAGCCAGACTGTATACGCGAGTTGATGTCTGGTATCCCTCAGCTTCAGGGTGAGTTGGATATGAGCGTTGATTTAGAGATTAGAGGAGGCAGTCAGCTAGGTGGTCTATTTATTGAGGCCGCGGCTCTAGAGCTTTTTAAGCGCTATGAGCCTAACTGGAAGGCTGTTTTGAGTCTATTGCCTGACTCGACTGTGGTTGTCTACTAGTTCATCTGTCCGCTAACCCACACTTTGGTGTGGGTTTTTTAATTTACTATTTAAAATGAAAAACCCCAGAGGTTATCTGGGGTACTTAGCTTAGATAAGATTTAATGACTCATGCTACCTACTCGAGGAGAGGCTAGATCCGCCGGAGATTCCAAACGGGTCGGACGTTGCCGGAGATGCGGGCTTGTCGCTGCCGAGATTGCCATGGTGTCGGTTGATGGACGCTAGGTTCTCTGGTGTGCTGATGGTCGCGTAGGAGCTGATGTACTTTTGCTCCATTACCTCAACGCAGGGCTGATTAGCTGCGCGGCTGTTGTCCGAGGTCAGGATTCCGTAAAGGGTCTTGCTTGCGTTGTTGTAGGCTGCTCCACCAGAGTCTCCGCTGCAAGTAGCTGACGGGTAGTTACGCTGCCAGTTAGAGCCAGACCCAGAAATGCGGACCGGAGCGCCTGCTTGGTGCGAATAGCCGTTGGTGTGGAGGTTAAATCCTCCGCTAGCAATGTTCTCGCTAGACTTAAACATTACCAGGTCATTACGGTGCCA
>CAYZJK010000006.1:27322-32129 GCA_964479125.1 uncultured Candidatus Saccharibacteria bacterium | reverse complement strand
TTTAGAAAATAAGCACAACCTATTTGCTATTTAGCACCTCTATCGCCTTATCTAACTGCTCATCTTTTCCGTTTAGCAGCGAGTCTTCACCAAGTGAAACTTCAACATTTGGTTTAATACCCTCTTCTGAAATACTACGCTTTTCAGGTGTATACCACCTAGCAATAGTCACCTTCAACATATCACCATTACTGAGGTCGATCATTTGCTGAACACTACCCTTACCATAAGACTGCTCACCCACTACAGTAGCTACCTCATGATCTTGGAGGGCGCCAGCTACAATCTCACTAGCTGAAGCTGAGCCGCCATTAATTAACACGACTGTAGGCATATCCTTAAGAATTGGACTACCGGTGGAGGTGCGAGTCTCCTCGCCGTCGCGCTTACCTTTTTCGCGAACAACAACCTCACCCTCATCTAGCCACAGGCTTGCTATGTTGATGCCTGCCTCTAAGTAACCGCCACCGTTACCACGAAGATCTAATACAACACCATCTACACCCTGCCTCTTAAAGTCTTCAAAGGCGGCTCTTACTTTTATAGCACTATCTTGAGAGAACCTAGATAATGAGACAACACCTATGTTACCCACCTTATTAACATCAATCTCAGGAGCAGTAATCTCTTGTCTGGTTATATTAACCTGTTTAGTCTCTCCACGACTCTGGATAGTTAGCTTTACAGTAGTGCCAACTTCGCCGCGAATCTTAGATACTGCCTGATCAAGAGACATACCTTCTGTACTCTCGTCGTTAATACCTAGAATAATATCATTAACTAATAATCCTGCTTTGGCAGCTGGCGTATCTTTAATTGGCTTAACAATAACCAATCGACCCTCACGCTTACCTAGTTCAGCGCCAATACCTCCACCTATCGAACCTTCTAGATTAGCTCTAAGCTCTTCCGCCTCTTCAGCAGTAAAGTATTCAGTATGCCTATCCTCAGTGGCGCTAACTAAGCCCTTAGAGGCATACTGAATCAGCTTACTTTCATCAAGCTCGCCATCATATGAACGAGCCAACATTTCATAAACTTTTTGTGTCTGAGAAAAGTCTAACTGTTTAGATGTACTAATAATATCCGATAGGCCGAAATATCTACCGACGTATGCAGATAAGTTATCGCTTCTAGTGCCGACAATAAACGACACTAAAGCGGCTACGACTACTAACCCGAATACAAATCCGGCACTATACTTTTTTTGCACTGGCTTCGTTTTGCCAGCATTAAAATCAGACACTAAAAATCCCCCCGATAAATATACTCTCTATAGTATACCTCTTTTTTATGAGCTGCTAAAGGATTCTCTTTAGAAATAGATGTAAGTTAGGCCGCCAGCAGAACGTGTATACTTTCGGTATAGACCGTCCCAAGCAAGGTTGTAGTCACTTACTACAATTGTGCCGTCTGGGTTAACTGCTTCAACATACATAGCATGTCCATAGTAACCAATGTACTGGATAGCTACAGATCCGACCTGAGGAGTGCTGCCGTTAGGAATGCCGTGTCGAGCCGCTGTAGTTGGCCACTGGTTAGCGTTACCTGCGCCCATGAAGTGAGGTACGTGTCGTCCGGTACTCCAAACCTTCCACGCTGTATAGCTTACACACTGTCGGCTATATAGACCCCAAGTGTCAACGTAAGCGTTAATAGGTGCGTTTGCCCATAGTCCAGGGTAACCGCCACCACCAGGAGTACCTGAAGGTACTCCACCGGTACCGCCAGCTGCACTAATCGCTGCAGCAGCCGCACGTCGGTTTTCTTCAGCCTGAGCTGCGATCAACTCTTCCGCACGCTTGTTGTTGCGTTCAGCCATCTCACGATAAGCAGCTTCTTCGCCACGAGTTTCTTCAACTAGTTTTGCCTGCTGTGCACGAATAGCAGATACCTGAGCTCGTTGTGATTCAAGAGTTTCAAGTTTCTGAGTAATTTCTTTTTGCTTAGCATCTAACTCTTTACGTAGTTTAGTTAATCGATCTAGGTCATCATTAAGCTTGTTCTGGATAGCATTCTGCTGCTCCCAGCCGTCTACGATGTCGCCGATATTCTTACTACTAGCAACCATCTCTAGTGTAGATACCTTCTTAGCAGCATCCATATCAAGGATAGTGTTACCTAGAGCCTTCTTACCTATTTCAATATCTTCTTCAAGCTTCTTGATTTCAGCTTCAAGCTTCTTTAGTTCCTCCTGAGTTTCAGAGATCTGACCCTGAATAGCAGAGATCTGCTGGTTTAAGCGAGCAACCTCTTCTTCAAGAGTTGCAGCTTGAATAGACAACTCACCTGCCTGAGCTAAGTTCTCAGCAGCTAATGCACGCTGTTCAGCGATTCGAGCCTCATAGTTAGACGCCATCGCAGTGCGTGATAGTTCAAGCGGTATCGAGACAGCCATCAGTACTGCACAGGCAGCAATAGCAGCCTTGGCAGCAAAAGATTTGCTCGAAAGTGGTGTGGTGGACCATCGTTTCATCTGTGACTCATCATAGCATAAGCGTGATGGGAATTTCAAGACCCCCCTTCAAGTTATTACGTTGTGCTTTTTATATCTTAAGATGCTTATAAGTTGCAAACAGTGAAGACAGCACACCGATTAGAGATCCTAGTAGAACCATCCCTAGTAGAACATACCCACCGTATACAAATATGAACTGTAGAGTGTTACTTACGACAATACCATAAGCCTCTAAAGTATCGCTCGCTAAATGTATCATCAGTACACCAAGACCAGTAGCTAGGACAGCCGCTACAACTCCATATACAATCGCCTCAACTAGGAATGGACCCCTAATGAAGCTCTTGTCAGCACCGATCAGCTTCATCATATGGATTTCTTCTTTCCTATTAAAGATCGCCATACGAATCGTGTTAAAAACGATGAGAGATGAGATAACAACTAGAACTGCGCTAATAACCAGGCCAAGCTTCTCAGCAAAGCCTACCCATCGACCGATATTCTCAATTGCCACTCGCCTATCGCCCTCGAAAGAAGGTTCACGCTCAGTGTCGGCGTACTCGAGATAGCGCTCATCCTCCTTGATATATCTATCTAGTGACTCGGTTTCATTGATATCTTCCATGGCCACCCTAAACCGACCAGGAAACTCTACTTCAGCGATATTCAAAGCCTCAAGAGCTCGTTCATTATCTCGGTTTTCTTCGCGGTACGTATCCCTTGCCTCTTGCGGTGTAACATAGGCTACATCATTAACTCCTTCGAGCTTCTTAAGGTCAGACTTCATCTTCTCAACCTCTTCCTCAGGAGTGTCAGTCACTACATAAATAGACATATCTACACTGTCTCTAATCTGAGCTACGCTATCCATTAGAATATTTCGTGATGATACAGAAATAAAAATCACCAATAGGGTTAAAGTCATCATAGCGGTAGCAGCCACAGTCAACCAGGCGTTTCGACTAAAGTTGTTTACGCCATACCTAACCATCCTGACGAAAGTCAGCCACTGCCTACGCTTACGTCGCTGCAAAGCGTATGTCTTTGCGTTAGTCTTCTTCTTTGCTTTCATTATTGCCTATAGCTGCCTTGAACTTGGTCGCTAACGATCTTGCCACCTTCCAATGTAACAACTCTTCTCTTTAATTTATTAACAATCTCTACGTTATGCGTGGTAAGCAGAACGGTTGTACCGTAACGGTTAATCTTCTCCAGTAGCTTCACAATGTCCCAGCTATGCTTAGGGTCTAAGTTACCGGTCGGCTCGTCAGCAATTAGAATCTTCGGCTGCCTTACGATTGCACGAGCAATTGCTACACGCTGCCTCTCGCCACCAGATAGCTGATGAGGGAAGCTCCCCTCTTTACCCTCTAAACCGACTAACTTAATAACTTTTGGTACAGCACCTTTAATCTCTCGGTTAGTCATACCAGCAATCTCTAATGCGAAAGCTACGTTCTCGAACACTGTTCGCTGAGGAAGCAGCTTAAAGTCCTGGAAAACAACGCCAATCTTACGTCGCAATAGAGGTATATGCTTATCTTTTAGGCTGTCGTAGTCTATACCCCCGACTACAATCTTTCCACTGCTAGGTTTTTCCTCTCGAGTCAACAACCTAAGCAAGGTGGTCTTACCTGCACCACTGGTACCCACCAAGATTACAAACTCCTTTGGTTGTATGTGAAGGCTTACCCGATTAATAGCCGGCTTCTTAGTTTTAGGGTAAGACTTAGTCACTCGATCTAACAGAATCATCAACCACAATTATACCATAATTGTTATGCTTACTGATATAGTGTACAAACTATTTAATTAGTTTTTGCTTCGCTGTTTACTCTCGAGAAACGCCCACATAAATTGATCAATATCTCCGTCGAGTACGTCTTGAACGTTGGTAGTTTCTTGCTTAGTGCGAGTATCTTTAACCATTGTGTAGGGGTGAAGAACATAATTTCTAATCTGAGAACCCCATGAAGCGCTCTCCCCTGCTCTCAACTGATCAATCTTCTCGGCATCTTGCTCGATCTGCATCTGAAGCAACTTACCCCTAAGCACCTTAAGGGCAGTTTCTTTGTTCTGTATCTGCGATCGCTCATTCTGAATCGCGACAGTAATATTAGTTGGCACGTGAGTTACCCTTACCGCGCTGTCGGTGGTATTAACACCCTGGCCACCCTTACCACTAGCCCTGTAGACATCTACACGAATGTCATCCATATTCAAATTAACCTCATCACGGTCATCAATTCGCGGCAAAATTTCAACTAAAGCAAAGCTGGTCTGCCTTAAGTTGTCTGAATTGAAGGGACTAAGTCGAACTAGCCGATGAACACCATTCTCACTTTGCAG